>JBGTDH010000875.1:0-4028 GCA_041748435.1 Pirellulales bacterium | reverse complement strand
ATCATCTCGTCCCAGGTCTGATCTCCCCAGCGCACCGTTTGCGTGGGATCGGGATTGCTGAGGTTCTGCTCGGAGTTGTCGTAATGCGCGATCGAGTACATCTTGGCGCCGGCGGGCAGCGTTCTCGGCTCGGTCAGCCGGTAGGTGGTCTGCCAGTTGAAATCGTAGTGCGGCACATCGAGCAGCGTTTCCGTCTTGCCATCCGGGAGGCGCAGCTCGTAGCGGAAGTCTTTCCCGCGCAGATGCATATGGGGAGAGAGCGAGAGCAGCAGAGCATCGGTCGCCAGGGCCGCGGTGGTGGCTTCGGCGCCGTAGTTGGAATCGTGCGGAGGAATCGAGAGCCGCCGCGAGGCATTGGCGATGGTCTTCACTTCGTGGGTGATGGTCTCGGCGTCGGCGAACCACAGGCCCAACTTGCTGTTGTCCGTCTGCTTTGTGCCGTTGGGCGTGTAATGAACTTGGAACACGAGCTTCGATCCGGCCGGAAGGCGCTTGGCCATGCCCTCCGGGAAGGGCCGGGCTCGCAGCCCGGGCACGAAGCCGGAGAGGAAGCCGCCGCCGGCGCCCTCGCGCAGTCCAAGCCGATCTGCGCCATTGCCGCCGCGGGCAAACACCAGAATATGATGCACTACGGCCCGATTGCCCGGCAGCACCTCGGAGGCCATGACCCATTTGTCCTCCGTGAGCTGCGGGTCGGCCAGGAAGAATTGATAACGCACTTCTCCCGTGGCCGGCACTTCGAAGGGCGTCTCGCGCATGGGAATGACGAGATCGGGCGGGCGGGTCATCTGCCATCCGCTGTGATACTCGGCCGCTCGCGGCGCCAGGCTCAAGTCGCCGGCCGGAGCGCCCGCGGCCACCCATTGGCGGATTAAGTTCTTCTCGGCCTCGCTCAGCCGGCGGTCCTCGCTGAAGTGGCCATACTTAGGATCGGCGTGCCACGGAGGCATGCGCTCTTCCTCAATCACTTCCTGGATCATCGGCGCCCAGCCCACGGCCTCTTCGTAGCTGTCCAATGCAAAGGGGCCGATATCGCCGGCGCGATGGCACTCGACGCAGCGCTTCTGCAGCAGCGCTGCGATCTGTCCGCCGTAAGTGACGTTGCCGGTCGTCTGCGGCTTCTGCACCCGGCCGATCAGACAGCCCACCGGCTCGGTGCGCGGCACGCTGACTTCCTTGCCGGCGAGCAACGCGTCCAAAGCGGCTTTTAGCTCGCTACTCTTGGGTTCATCCCGCACATAGCCGATGCCCCATTGATCGTCGATTCGCCCCTGATAGCGCACGGCGCGCTGGCGATCCAACACAAAGACCTCGGGCGTGCGCTTGGCGCCAAAGCGATCGGCCACTTTGTTTTCCAGATCTTTGAGCAGCGGAAACTCGATCCCATGCTGGCGGGCATAAGCGGCCATCTCGGTCAAAGAGTCCTGGCGATTAGGGTCGACGGCCAGGAAACCCACGCCGCGAGCCTCGTACTCTTTGGCCAGCGTGGCCAAGCGCGTTCCATACAGTTTGGCCAAGGGGCATTCGGCGCCGAGGAACGCCACGACCACGAGCGGCTTGTCCTGAAGGTCGGACAGACTGTGTTCCTTACCGCGAAAATCCGGCAGCGTGAAATTATCGATCGTCTGCGACGCGGCACACCAACTGTGCGACGCAAACATCGCAATACCGCAGGCCACAACCACCGCTCGCATCATCCTCATAAGATTTCCTTAGGGCAAAGGCTTACAACTCGCTCATCCGTTCGTAGTACCGCCTTCAGGCGGCAATGAGGCCAACACCCGCCTAAAGCCGGGGACTACGAACAATCGCGGCGCAACTCTAACGGCAGCGTCGAAAACCGGTCAAGACGGGTATCCATTATACCCCGATTTTGGCCGCGGGATTCGGGGCAACGAGCGTTAACGAGGGCTAAATCCTACGGCCCTTCCGTCCAGCTTCCAGGCGGGGTCAAGTTTCACCCCCAGATGGGTCAGCGCGGTGGCAGACAGATCGACCAGGGCCGTCGGGGCGGTCAGCTTGCCTTTGATCGCCGCGGGGCCGCTGACGATCAGGAACACGGTGTTCACCTCGCGAAAGAGATGACCGCCGCCGTGGCCCGTGCCGCGGCCGCCGTGGTCCGTGGAGACCAGCACCAGCCAGTCTTCCTGCAGGTAGCGGGGACGAGCTCGCACTGCTGTCATGATTTCGCCGATTTGGGAATCGACCCCCTCCAGGGCTTGCATGTACTCTTCGACCGAGGGATGAAAGCCGGTCTTGTGCCCCGTCTCGTCGATGTTGCCCAGGTACACGAACAGGGCATCCGGATCGCGCTCGCGTAGCAGCCGGACCGCTTCGGTCGTAATGCGTCGGTCGGCGGCGGCGTAGTCGTTGTCTTGCTCCAACTGGTTCTGCGAGACATCGGCCGCGGAGACAATCAAGTCGTGGATGGGGGGCCAGTCGGAAAGCGAGATCGTGACGGCGTCGGGACGTGCTTGCTTCAGCCGCTGGAAGAAATGCGGGTATTGCCCGTAGTTCGCGCCCTTGAATTTGTTGTCCTTCACGCCGTGCTTATCGGCCCACACGCCGGTCAGGATTGCAGACCAGCCGGGACCGCTGGAGGTATCGGCGCCGGTTGGCCGATCTCCCAGAATGCTGGTGTTTTCGGCGAACGCTCCCTCCGCGATCAGCCGCTTGAGGTGCGGCGCCTTTGCGGCTTGAAGCGCATCGGTGCGGCAGCCATCAATGCCGAGCATCAGCACGCGCTTGGTCTGCGTCTGGGCGTTGACGGTGCAACAGAGAAGGAGGATCACCGCGGATGTCGCGGAGAAGGGCGGATTACGCGGATACAAATGCATAAAGTTACTCGGCCGCTAGCTCCTTGGGACGAGCATCCTGGAACTGATCGAGCACGGCGCGGAGCTTCTTCTTGGCGGCGGCTGCTTCAGCGGACAGGTCGCCGCCGAGTTTCTTTTCCTCATACAGGGCGCTGTCGATCTCGAACAGATCACCGTTGCCGAATAGCTTGTAACGATGGTCGCGTGCGAACTGCCGCGGGGCGTCGACCTTGCCCTGATTGGGCGAGTACCAGCAATAGGTCCACGGGCGCGGCTGGCCTTTCTCGCCCCGAAGTTGCGGCAGGAAGCTGTGGCCATCGAGCTTTCCGGCGGGCAGCTTGGCGCCGGCCGTTTCACACAGTGTCGGGAGGAAATCGGTCGTGTCGATCAAATCGCGGGAGACCAGACCTTTGGCCACGGTCCCCGGCCAACTGGCGATCAAGGGCACGCGCATGCCATGATCGGTCAGAGTGCCCTTGCCCCCTTCCACCGTGACCTTGCCCATCTGGCTGGTGATGCCGCGGCCCGTGCCGTTATCGCCAGTGAACAGCACGAGCGTGCGTTGCCGCAGATTTAGATCATCCAGGCGAGCGACAAGGCGGCCAACGAGTTTGTCCATGTAGGTGACCATCTCTCCGAAGTGCCGCTTGTCGTGATTGACTTTCTCTCCCTGAGCCTTGGGATCCCAGTCTTTGCTGTCCGGCGTGGGCTGGAAGGGCCCGTGCGTAATGATCATCGGGTAGTACAGGAAGAACGGATGCTCTTTGTGCCGCGTGATGAAATCGAGGGCGTAATCGTTCACCAGCTCGGGGCCGTATTGGCCGTCGTTGTAATCTTTCTGCTGGCCGTTGATCTCCAGGCCGGGGTTGGCATAACGGGGTGGCCGGCGCGTGAGCTGCCACAGGCAATACTCCTGAAAGCCGAAATGCCCCGGCCCTTGAAAACCTCCGGAGAGCTGCCACTTGCCGACAATGCCAGTGGCGTAGCCGGCCTGCTGGAGTTGATGGGCAAACGTGATCTGTCGCTCTTCGAGCAGCCCAAATCGCACGTAGTTGCGAATGTTGTACTGGCCCGTCATCAGTTGCACGCGGGTGGGCGTACACAGCGGTTGTGCGTAGCAATGCTCAAACCGCACGCCACCCGCCGCCAAGGCGTCCAAGTGAGGCGTGGGATACGACGTGCCGCCATTGGCGCCAATGCATTCGTAGCCCA
>JBGTDH010000874.1:0-5011 GCA_041748435.1 Pirellulales bacterium | reverse complement strand
CCTGCTGTGCGCGGCCACATGCTTGCTATGCTCGGCGATGCTGTTTCGCGGCTATGCCCGCACGTGGGTGCGGCTGCTGTTCTGGAGCGGGCTGTGCTTCCTGGGCCTGATGCTGGACAACATCATGCTGTATGTGGACGTGGTCGTGGCGCCCGGTGTCGACCTCAGCATGTGGCGCCGGCTCCCCGGTCTGATCTCGCTGTCCTTGCTGTTATTCGGATTGATCTGGGAGAGCAAGTGAGCGGGATCACCCGACCCGCCGTCACGCTGGCTGGAGTTTGTTGCATATGGACCTGTTCATGATGGGTGCAATGGCCATGGGTTCTGCCGTGGCTGCGTTGTACTTTTTCCGATTCTGGCGGGAGACGGGCGATCGCCTGTTCGCGATCTTCGCGCTGTCATTCTTGCTGCTGGGCATCACGCGGCTGGGTTTGGCCTGGCAGCAGCAAGCGACAGAAGGCCATACCCATTGGTACTGGGTCCGCCTGGCCGCGTTTGTACTGATTCTGATCGCCATCGCCGACAAAAACCGCCGCAAAGAGTGAACTGTCTGGCACGGCAACTGCACTTGCCGCAATCGTTCCCCTCCCAAAGACGCGGGTGAAACGATGCATGCCCTGTTACGCCTGGCCGCCGCCGCACATTTGCTGGATCTCGGCCTCAGTTGCCTGCTGTTGTCGTTAGGCTGGATGCAAGAGGCCAACCCCGTGGCTGCCGTAATCTATCAACAGGCGGGAGTCGCCGGCTTGATTGGGTTGAAGATGACCGCACTGATCGCGGCCGTGGCGGTAATCACCAAGGCCATCGAATGCCGGTCTCTGCTCGCAGCCCCCGCGGCGGCCATCACCCTGGCCTCCGGCGTGTTTGCCGTCGTCACGCTGATGATGGTGATGAGCATCTGGCTGCCCGTGGCCGCCATTGCGGCCCAGCACTGACCGGCACCGGATCAAAATCGCGATTGCCGGCTGACCAGATATTCCATCAGCGCTTTGTCGAACTGCATGCTGGTGTCCAGGGCCACGTAGTCGACGCCGGTCTGAAAGCATTCCTTGCGATACGAGTCGCGGAAGGCGGCAATCTCCTCCAGGTAGTCCGGCTTGAACTGGTCAGCGTCGATCTGCAGCTTGTCTTGCGTCTCCGGCTCCTCCAACTCCACCAGGCCATCGAACGGGAATTTCACCTCGGCCTCGTCCAGCACGTGGAATATGATCACATCGTGCCCGCCGTGCCGCAGGCGACGCAGCGCGTGGAAGATGGGCTCCGTGTCGGCTAGCAAATCGGAGAACAGCATCACCAGGCTGCGATGCTTGAGCATGCTGGCGATCTGCACCAGGCTCTTGGCGATCTCGGTCTTGCCCGCCGGCTTGAGGTTGGCCAGCAGGCTCAGCACGTTGCCCAGCTGTGTGCGTTTGGAGCGCGGCGGCAGACTGTCGCGAATCTTCTCGTCGAAGGTGATTAGACCCACCGGGTCTTGCTGATGGATCATCAGGTAGCCCAGGGCCGCGGCCAGGCAGATCGAGTAATCGAACTTCGTCAACTGCTGGCGGTAGGTGTAAGCCATCGAGCGGGACAGGTCCATCACCAGGTAGCCGGTAATATTGGTCTCCGCCTCGAACTTCTTGACGTAGTACTTATCGGTCTTGGCGTAGACCAGCCAATCGATGTCTTTGGGATCGTCCCCCTGGGCGTACTTGCGATGCTCGCTGAATTCGACGGAGAAGCCATGAAAGGGACTGGCGTGCAGCCCCTGCAGGAAACCCTTCACAATGAACTGCGCGCGAAGGTCCAGCCGCGCAATCTGCCGGATGACTTCCGGCTTCAGATACTGTTCCGCGGCAGGCATGAGAACTAACTCTGCGCGGGAGGTGGGAGCAGTTCGTCCACGGATACTTGTGCCGCTAGCTTACCGTCCAGCGAAAGCGGAATCGATTCTCCGCGCTGATACGTCTGGCGACCGCGGTAGTCGGTCCCCGTGCGCGGATCGCTCTGCGGATCGCCGTACACTTCGATCTGGTCCTGCACGAGATTAATGATCCAATACTCGGGAATCCCGGCGCCGGCGTAGATGGGCAACTTAATCGCGCGATCCTTGGCCAGCGAGGAGTCCGCGGTCTCCACGAGCAAACCGATGTCAGCGGGACCGGGATGGCGGTCCCGGTAGTCGTCGTTGGTTCCACGCACGACGAAAATATCCGGAACGGGTTCGCTCTGCGACAGCGTGATTGCGTCCTGCATCCACACGTCCCAACCCGCGGGGACGAAGCGCATCAGGGCGGCCGCGGCACGCCGCGTGGCATAACGGTGGAGCGGGCCGACGGGCGCCATTTCAGTAATCACTCCTTCCAACAACTCCACGTGATCTTCATCCCGTAAGATGCCGGATGCGACGAGCTGGTGATACTGTTCGACGGTGAAGCGATGCGGCGCGCAAACCGAAGCCGACGGTATCAAGGAATCGGCGCGATCGAGAATAGCAGCCCCACGCATCGCCGGTATCTCCAACGGGTTGCCTACCTACCTTCGACGTTTGCGGGCCGGGCGCGTCTGGCCGTTCAGAGGCTCCAGGCTGGTGACATGCAACAGATCCAGTGTTTCCGCGGCCTCGGAGGAAGTGGCCACAAAGATTGTGCGACCTGCTGGCGTGTGCCACAGCAACTCGGGATGCGCAACGTCGAACTGGCGCCCATCCGATGAATGGATGCGAAACGGTTGAAACGGCCGGGCTCGATGCAGGAGTGGAAGTTGCTCTAGGGTCATGATGTCACTCTAGAGCCAGAAGCACGCGACTTCAATACTTATCGTCGCGTTGCCAGGCCGTCACTTGGCCGCCTGCTGGTTGCTCTCCGGCGGCGGAGCAGGAATGTTCTTGATGGTCTGGCCGTTTTCGCCGTTCCAGAGCCAGAGCACGCTGTCTTGTCCGCCGCCAACGACGAGTTTGCCGTTGGGCGTGGCGGCGGCGGCGTTCATAAAATCGGTCCCGCCGGAGAAGCTGCGCACGTTCTGACCGTTGTCCGCGCGGTGCAGACGCACCGTCTTGTCGCCGCTGGCGGTAAGCGTGTTGATCGAATCGCCCACGAACACCAGCGAGCTGACCTGCTTGCCGAAGCCCTGAATGGTGCGCTGCTGCTCCCCCGTCTCGTAGGTCCAGACCTTGATCACGTTATCCGCTCCGCCCGAAGCGAGCATCTTGCCGCCGGCCTGCCAGGCCACGCCCAGCACATGGTGGGTGTGTCCTTCGAACGAGCGGATGAACTTGCCGCTCTCCACATCGTGAACCTTCACGAACTTGTCGGCCGCCGAGGAGGCCAGCAGCTTGCCGTCCGGAGAGAAGTCCAGGCTGAAGACCGTATCGCTGTGGGCATCGACCACTTCCTTCACCAGCGCGCCGTCGGCCAAGTTCCAGAGCTTCACTTCGCCGGAACGGGAAGGCTCTCCGCCCCCGGTAGCCAGCAACTTGCCGTTGGGAGAGAAATCCAACGAGATCACGCGATCGACAAAGGCCCCGCTGCTGATGCCGCCGATTGTGCGCTCCAGAGTCCATTCAGGACGCGTGTCCCAAGCAATGGCGGCTTTGTCGGACGATGCCGAGACCACGCTCCGCGGCGAGGAGAATGCCAGCGATGCAATCGGCGCGGCGTGACCCTCGTAGGTCTCCATGGGCGTGCCGTCGGCAGCGTCCCAGGTATGCACCAGCTTGTCGTCACCGCCGGTGGCTAGTTGCAGATTGTCCGGCGAGAAAGCCACGCTCTTGATGGGCATTTCCGTGGCGGTCGAGGCCTTGTTCGCGGCGTCCAGCGCGGCTTCCGTCTGCTTCTGCGCGGCTTCGGCTGTTTCGATCAGCGTCTTCGTGGCGGGCACCAGGTCCGTCGCCTTCTTGAGTAAGGCGACGCCTTCATCGGCAGCCCGCTTAGCGGCGTTCAGAGCGGATTGTGCGTCGGCCAGCGGTTTCTCCGCATCGGTCACGGGCTTGGCGGCCGCCGTGGCTGCCTCAGCGGCCTTCTTGGCCTTCTCGTTCGCGTCGGCCAGCGCCTTTTCGGCCGCCTTCACGCCTTCCATCAGATCCTTGTTCTCTTTGTCGTTATCAAGCGCCTCTTTGGCTTTGGCCACGTTGTCGGTGGCGGACTTGGCCTCGGCGGCGGCATCGGTCGACGCTTTCTCCGCCACTACTTTGGCTTCCATTGCTTTCTTCGAGATTTCCTGCTTTTCGGTGAGGGCCTTCTCCGCGGTGGCGAAGGCCTCCTTGGCTTTCTTATCGGCCTCCGTCTTCGCAGTGATATCCTTCTCCGCGGCGGCCAAGTCGGTTTTATGCGCCGCGATCGACTGCTTGGCCTTCTCGTTCTCCTTTGTAGCCAGCAAGGCGGCGCTCTGGGCGCGGAAATCGCCCTTCAACTCCGCCACTTGCTTGCCGTCCCCCGCATTCCACAGGCGGGCATAGTTGCCCCCCGCCGAAGCAATCCGCTGACCGTCTGCCCGCACCGCCACGGAAGCGACCGGCCCGCCGTGCGCCATCTGCCGCACCGCCTGACCGTTCTCCGTGTTCCAATGCCGCACGCTGCCATCGGCGCTGCCTGACACAATCTGCGTGTTGGCCGTGGGCAAGGTGTCCAGCGAAGTGACCGGGCCGCTATGACCGGCGATCTCCTTGAGCTGCGCCAAAGCCGGCGGCGTGCCGTCCAGCTTCCAGAGGCGAATGATGTTATCCGCGCCGCCGGTGGCGACGATCGTGCCATCGCCCACCAGCGTGAGGGCGTGAACTATAGCCGGGCTCTCGATCTGCGCGATCACTTGGCCATCGGCCGTGTTCCAGACTCGCAGCGTCTTATCGGCCGCGCCGGACCAGAGCCTAACGCCATCGGCCGAGAACCGCAACGCATTGATGGCGGCCGTGTGTCCGGTGAGATCCTTGAGGTGTTTGCCCGTGGCCAGTTCCCACAGCTTGATGACGTTGTCGATTCCTGCCACGGCCAGCAGCTTGCCATCGGCGCTGGCGGCGACGGCGGTGGCCTCGACC
>JBGTDH010000873.1:0-5944 GCA_041748435.1 Pirellulales bacterium | reverse complement strand
CGAAGATCTCCGCCTCCAACTGCCCGCTCACGGTGAGAAACGCCGGGCGGCCGAAGAAGTCGTGCGAGAAATCGACGCCGCCATCGGGCTTCTTGGCTGGCCGCGCCAAGTCCAGCGTCGTGACCTTGAACATCTGACCGGCGCCCTCGCAATCGCTGGCCGTGATAATCGGCGGATGAATGTACAGAAACCCCTGCTCCTGGAAAAAATCGTGAATGCTCTTGCAGACGCAGTTCCGCACGCGGGCAATGGCCCCAAACGTATTGGTGCGCGGCCGCAGGTGTGCGATCGTCCGCAGGAACTCGAACGAGTGCTGCTTCTTCTGCAACGGATAACTCTCGGCATCGGCCCGGCCATGAATCTCGATCCGCGCGGCCGCCAACTCAGTAGCCTGCCCCTTGGCGGGCGAAGCCTTGATCTCCCCTTCCACCGTGACGCTCCAGCCCGCGCCGGCATGCTTGATCTCCGACTCGTAGTTAGCCAGTTCCGCGGGCGCAATTACCTGAAGATTCGCCTGACAGCTCCCATCATTGATCTCCAGGAAGCTGAAGCCGGCCTTGGAGTCCCGCCGCGTGCGCACCCAACCTTGCACGCGCACCTCACGCCCAACAGCAAACGGCAGTCTGGCGTCCTTCACCGAAGTCAATTCCACCGACATTCGTCCCCTCCATGTGCATTACGCCTGGCTGCTGGCCGGGGCGACAATAATTTGGTTCACGCTGTCCTGATCGAATAAGTGCGGCACTCCCCCCGGTGCGAGGAATACGGCCGCGCCGTCCCGCACGATGAGGGCGCGCGCGTGATCGATCGCGATGCGCTCGCCGGTGTTGAGTTCCACCGTGAAAAGCTGGAACGGCCTTCGGTCCAACAAAACGGCGATCGTTTCGTCAAAATGGCTGTTGGTCATGCGATAGGGCCCGTAATGAGTGCCAGCGGCTTATTGTGATGATACCACGGAATGCCCTTGTCGCGGGAACTCTCGGCAGCAAACCATCGGCAATTCACTTCATAAACGCGTCCCAATAAATATCGCCCAGTAGCCACAGGCCTTGGACGCTCCAGGCCAGGCCGAGCAGCAGCCCGAAGCGTTCACGCCACGGGGCGGTACGGCGAAGATTGCGCCCCGGGAATGTTCCGCCGATCCAACCGGAGAGCAGAACCCACACGCTCATCAAGGGAAATAGATAGTGCATGCAAGCGACCGCCATGCTGCTTCCCATCGCGTCAACCCCAAGCCCGCAATCAGCACCATCAGGCGTGCGATCGTAAGGCGATCGGGACCGGGTCGCGGCGCGAGGCGACTCACGAGCCATTCTCGGGCGAAGTCATGATTTCTTTGAGCATCTCCGGATAGACGTCCCAGGCCTCTTGATACGTCGATTCCAGCGGCGCCGGCACGTACTCCTCCTCCGACAGAAAGAGCGCTAAAGAAGGCAATGCGTCTCCCACACCTACGGGCTCCACGTACGCAGTGGGAATCTCGCCTGCCAGGTAAGAAGCCACGGTCAACGGTTTATCTGCCGGCTGCTGGTAAGGCCCTTCGCCGATCTCTTCGCAAATCGCCTGATGAATGCCCTGGGGATCGCGAACCGACGGCGGGAACAAATCGACCACCATGAGATGCACGCCCTGGTCGATAATGTCCGCCGCTTTTCGTACAAATGAACTCAGCGCGTGATCGCTGCTCTTGTTTCCCGGCGACACGATCTCGAGGATTGCCACCACCCGGCCGCGGCCATGACGAATCGCCACGCGGTTGGCGCGTTTGGCATACTGCTGCTGCTCAAAGCGGGCAATCACCCGAGCCGTCGGCGGAGCGTCTTTGACCGCTAGCCCGCCGGAGCCGCTGAAGCCAGCGGACGGTCGTCGACTCTTTAGCGTCACGACGTCGGGAATCGGCCGGCCCGTCACTTGTTCTGCCATCGCCATGTAGCCCGGCGGCAACACGCCGCCGTTTAGCGCATTGGTGAGATAGACGATCCACGTTTGATGAAAATGATGAAAATCGCCATCTTCCAACCGTGTCCAATCGTGAATTGGCATAGCACTCACCTCCAGCCACATCATATCACATGGGGGAGCCGTGGCGACGCGCCCTGCACAGCGATCCCCGTTGAAACTAGAATGGCACTCTCGCTCCCAAAAGGCAATCTCCCGTGACCACTAACGCATCTGCCACATCCGCGCCACCCGCCGCCGCCGCGCCCAAACCCAAGAAGGAAAAGACCTGGGCGCCGCGGTTCTGGCTGGGGTGCGATTTCCTTACCTGGATGCGGCTTCTGGCCCGCAACCGCTTTGCCGTGGGCTGGCCGTATCTGTATATCGTCGTCATCGATACGCTGTTCAGCATCTTCAATACGCTCGGGCGCTGGCTGGTGGCCGTCGTCTACGGCTGGCGTGTGGCACGCGTCGAGATCAAGGAGCCGCCGATCTTTGTCCTGGGCCACTGGCGGGGCGGAACCACGCTCTTGCATGAGTTGCTGGTCCTGGACGAGCGGTTCACGTTCCCCACCAGCTTCGCTTGCTTCGCTCCCAATCACTTCTTGCTCAGCGAGTTGATTGCCGATCCCTGGCTCAACTTTCTGCTCCCTTCGCACCGGCCAATGGACGACATGACGATGGGCTGGAGCAGCCCGCAGGAAGACGAGTTTGCCATGTGCAACCTCGGGGCGCCTTCGCCCTACCTGACGATGGCCTTTCCCAATCATCCCCCGGTCTGTCAGGAATATCTGGATCCGCAAGGCATGCCCCCGACGGAGAAAGAACTCTGGAAGCGCACGTTTCTGCGATTTATTAAGCAGATCACTTTCCGCACTCCCAAGCGGATTGTGTTGAAAAGTCCTCCGCACACGGCCCGCATTGATGTCTTGCTCGAGATGTTTCCCGACGCACGATTTGTCCACATCGTGCGCAACCCCTACACGGTATTTGCCTCGACCGTAAACTTATGGAAGCGGCTGTACGAAGGGCAGGGCCTGCAGAAGCCACACTACCAAGGCATCGAGGAGTTTGTGCTCGAAACCTACATCAAAATGAACCGCAAGCTTCAGCAAACCCGCGGTCTGGTCCCTCCATCGCGGTTTTATGAGGTTCGCTTCGAGGATCTCGTGGCCGACCCGGTCGCCCAGCTTCGCCGGCTATACGAGCATCTCGATTTGGGCGACTTCGAGCCAGTGGCCCCCGCCATCGAGGCTTATCAGGCCGCCCGCGCCGACTACAAAACCAAGCGCTACGAGCAATCCGACGCGGAGCGTGACCGCATCACCCAAGCCTGGGGGGAATTCATTCGTGCCTACGGATATCAGCAGCCGCAAGTCAGGAGCTGAACGTAACGCAATGACTATAAGACACTTGCATCACAAATACAGGTCATCATTTCTGCAAAGGGGTGTCTGTGTAACGATGCAAAGATGCAAAGATGAAATCTTGGTCTTTCGCAAACACCCCCATTTGCCTGGTCGCGCAAAGACCTGACGGTTGATTGCCCGCCCCCTGGCCTGATATCCTAAGACGAATCAGCAGGATAGTTTAAGGAAACATTCGCTCTCTCGTTCCCGCCAATGAAACAACGCCTGCACGGGGCGAATACGCAGATCGCCACTTTGGTCGAGATGCTCCGCCTGCGCGCGGAACACTGGCCGGACAAACTGGCCTACCGCTTCCTCCGGGAAGACAAGGGCGAAGAAGTCTGCTGGAACTACGAGCAGCTCGACGCACGGGCCCGAGCCATCGCCGCTCGCCTCCAGGACCTGGGCGCTTCCGGCGAGCGGGTCTTGTTGCTCTATCCGCCGGGGCTCGATTACATCGCCGCCTTCTTCGGCTCCCTGTATGCCGGGGCGGTCGCAGTGCCGGCCTATCCGCCGCGGGCCCATAAGCCCATGCCGCGGGTGCAGGCCATTGCCGCCGATTGTCAGGCCCATGTGGTGCTGACCACCGCCGGCGTTCTGGCCGATAGCCAACGCCGCATCGAGCAAACGCCCGACCTGGCCGCCCTGCAGTGGATCTCCACCGACGATCTGCCGTTGGCCCTGGCCGACATCTGGCGAGAACCCAACAGCGACGATCGCACCCTGGCGTTCCTGCAATACACATCCGGCTCCACCGGAGATCCCAAAGGCGTGATGGTCTCCCACGGCAACCTGCTGCACAACCTGGAGATGATCCATCGCGGCTTCCACATCGATGAGCGGGGCATGGGCATCACCTGGCTCCCCATGTATCACGACATGGGGCTGATCGGCGGAATTCTGGGGCCGATGTTCGCCGGCGGTCCGGCCACGCTGATGTCGCCCGTCTCCTTCCTGCAGCGCCCGGTGAGTTGGCTGCAGGCCATCACCCGGTTTCACGGCACCATCAGCGGGGCGCCCAACTTTGCTTACGAGTTGTGCGTCGAGAAGGTCAGCGACGATACGGTCGACACGCTCGACCTCAGCACCTGGCAAACCGCGTTCACCGGAGCGGAGCCTATCCGCGCCGAGACGCTGCGCCGTTTTGCGGAAAAGTTCGCCCGCTGCGGCTTTCGCCCCGATATCTTCTATCCCTGCTTCGGCCTCGCCGAGGGGACGCTCATTTCCACGGGAGGCGATGGTCCCGCCGTCCCGGTGACGCACACGATCCGTCGCGCGGCCCTGGAGCAGAACCGCGTCGAGCCGGCGACGCCCGGAGACGCAGGTTCGCAAACGCTGGTCGGCTGCGGTCATGCCCTGCTGGGACAGCGCGTCGAGATCGTCAACCCGGAGACGCAGGTCACTTGCCCGTCGGACAGCGTGGGCGAAATCTGGGTCCAAGGCCCTAGCATGGCCCAAGGCTATTGGAATCGCCCCGTCGAGACCGCGCACACCTTCGACGCCCATCTGGCCGATGGCAACGGCCCCTTCATGCGCACCGGTGACCTCGGTTACGTACACGACGGGCAGGTTTACGTCACCGGCCGGCTGAAGGATTTGATCATCATCCGCGGCCGGAACCATTATCCCCAGGATATCGAGCGGACCGTCGAACAGAGCCATGCCGCCCTGCGCGTTGATGGCGGCGCGGCGTTCTCGATCGACGTGGAGGGGGAAGAACGCCTCGTCGTCGTTCAAGAAGTCGAGCGGGAGCATCGCAAGCCCAATATCGACGAGATTATCGCCGCCGTTCGCGCCGCGGTCGCCCGCCAGCACGATTTGCAATTGCATGCGATCGCGCTGGTAAAGACGATGACCATTCCCAAAACGTCCAGCGGCAAGATCAAGCGGCGCGAAACCCGCACCGAGTTCCTGGCCGGCGGCCTCACCCTGGTTGGCCACTGGACCGCGCAATCCGGCACTCCAACCCCGCCATCCGCCGTCCCCGCGCTTGCGGTTTCGCGACCGACGCCCTCCGAACAGCACACGACCCACTCCCGCGAAACCATCACCGCCTGGCTCGTCACCGAAATTGCCAAGCGCCTGAGCGTCACCGAGCAGCAGCTCGATATCACGGCCCCCTTTGAGCGTTACGGCCTCGATTCCCTGGCCGCCGTAACCCTCTCGGGCGATCTGGAGCGATGGCTGGGGCGCGAATTATCTCCCACGCTGGTATACGAATACGCCACGATCGAAGCCCTGGCCGGTTATCTCGCCGCCGATTCCACCTTGCAAACCGCGCAAGCTGCCAACACGCGTCGCAAGACCGACGAGGAGCCGATCGCCATCCTCGGGCTCGGCTGCCGTTTTCCCGGCGGCGCAAACGACCCCGAATCGTTCTGGCGGCTGCTGCACGAGGGCGTCGATTGCATCCGTGACATCCCCGCAGATCGCTGGAACGCCGACGAGTTCTACGATCCCGATCCGGCCGCTCCCGGCAAGATGATCACCCGCTGGGGCGGCTTTCTCAGTGGCATCGATCGCTTCGATCCGCAATTCTTCGGCATCGCCCCGCGCGAAGCCCACAGCATGGATCCGCAGCAGCGGCTGTTCCTCGA
>JBGTDH010000872.1:0-3013 GCA_041748435.1 Pirellulales bacterium | reverse complement strand
TGGTGAAGCTGCGTTCCACCTCGGCCCATCCGCTGATCTTTCGCCGCATGATGGACCATGCCGAGACCGCCGCCCAGCCGGGCGATCTGGTGCAGGTGGTCGATCGCGATGGGCAGCCCTTTGGCTACGGCCTGTTCAACCCACGCTCGGAGATCGTGGTGCGGATACTGTGCTACGGCAGCCAGCCTCCCGACGAAGCGTTCTGGCACGAGCGGCTCGAGCGGGCCGTGGCCTTGCGGCGGGAGGTGCTCCACCTCGATGCAGTGGCGGATGCGTATCGGTTGATTCACTCGGAGGCCGATGGTCTGCCGGGACTGGTGGTCGATCGCTTTCAAGATACGCTCTCCGCTGAAATCTACAGCCTGGGAATTTACCAACGGGCCGGCGCATTGCTCGATCGCCTGTCGGCTCGGTGCGGCACGCGGCATTGGACTCTGTCGGTCGATGCCGCCGTGCATGGCCAGGAGGGCTTTCTGGCAGAGCCGGCCTATTCCGTCGGCTGTCCGCGGCAGACCACGATTCGCGAGTTCGGCACACAATTCCGCGTCAACTTCGCAGAGGGTCACAAGACGGGCTTCTTCTGCGATCAGCGCGACAACCGCCGGCAACTGGCCGGCTTATGCCGCGGCCGGACCGTGCTGGATCTATGTTGCTACACGGGCGGATTTGCGGTGCAAGCCAAGCGGCTGGGAGAAGCGACCGACGTGACCGCCGTCGATCTGGATGAGAAAGCAATTGAGCTGGCGCGTGAAAACGCACAACTCAATCGCCAGCAGATTCATTTCGTCCACGCCGACGCCTTTGCCTACATGCGGGATATGCTTCGCGGCGGCCGGATGTTTGATGTGGTGGTGCTGGACCCCCCGAAGCTCATCCGATCGCGACGCGAGATAGAAGAGGGCATCAAGAAACACTTCGATCTCAACCGTCTCGCGATGCAGCTTGTGCAGCCCGGCGGATTGCTATTAAGTTGCTCCTGCTCCGGGCTGCTCGGCGATGCAGAGTTCACTCGCCTGCTGTGCTCGGCGGCGCGGCAAGCGGCGCCACCGGGCGCCGCCATCACCGGCGCGTTACGAACCGCACCGTCCGGACGACCGATGCAGATTCTGGCCAAGACCGGCGCCTCGGCAGATCACCCTCTTGCCGCTAATTGCCCGGAGACCGAGTATCTACATGCTGTGTGGATGCGGCTGTAGTCAACTCGATGCAGGTGTAGTCAAGCGGACTCACTTCCAAACCTCGAAGCGGAAGGGTCCGATTTGCCCTCCGCCTTTCAACTCCGGCTGACGGCCGTCGTAGGACCCGCGGGGGTACTCAGGATAGTTGCGGCGATACGGCGGGGGCGAATAGCCGTACGGTAGATACGGGCGAGGAGCGTACTGCGGATAGGGCTGCGGAGACGGAGCGTAGCGATACCCATTGCCATAGTAGGCGGGTTCGCGGGGACGGCCATCGTAGCCGTGTCTGGACCACTGTTTCCGCTCCTGCTCGCGTGCTTTTTCCTGATGCTTAAAATAATCTTTGCGCTGCTTCTCGTAGCGCTCGCGAGCTTCCTCGGCGCGCTCCTCTTGTTCTTCTCGCCACTCCTCGCGTTGCTCTCTCCACTTGTCACGCCGATCATCGTCATCGTCGTCGTCCGCCCACGCCATCGTGGGGATCAGTAATGCGGCCAGAAGGCCGAGGGCAAGTGTCTTTTTCATGGGGTTCTCCTGTAGATAGGGTATGATTGTGCAAGAGGCGTGCCTGAATCGACGTGCGTTGCCGAAGGACGCGAGTTAATCGATTAAAGTGTGCGTCCGACAGCGTGATAACAGCACTTGACCACGCCGCGGAGGCGTGCGTAGACTGCGTTGTTTCCAGCGGTCTGCTTGACGCGAGCGATCTTGCGCGGCGAGTGGCCTGCTCTACGGCGAAGGTCCGGATGTGAAGCGAGCCCTGATTAGCGACGTGCACAGCAACCTGGAGGCCCTGCAGGCCGTCCTGGAGGATATCAAGCAGCAGGGCATCACCGAGGTGTATTGCCTGGGCGATATCATCGGGTACGGGCCCAATCCGCGCGAGTGCATCGACCTGATCATGAGCTGCGACGTCTGCATCCTGGGCAACCACGACCAGGGGGCAATGTTCGATCCCGAGGGTTTTAACTCCGGGGCAGAGCGCGCCATCTTCTGGACTCGCGAGCAGTTGGAAAGCCCCAAGGGCACGCCCACGCAAAACGCCAAGCGTTGGGATTTTCTAGGCGAGCTGCCCCGCACGCGGCGCGAGAACGGCTTCCTGTTCGTGCATGGCTCGGCCCGCAATCCGCTCAATGAATACGTCTTTCCGGAGGACATCTACAATCCGCGGAAGATGGAGAAGATCTTTCAGCTCATCGAGCGGCATTGCTTTCAGGGACACACGCACGTGCCGGGTGTGTTCACGCAGAATCAAAAGTTTTTCAGTCCTGAAGAGATCGGGCACCAGTTTCGTTTGCCGGACGGCGACAAAACGATGACCAACGTGGGCTCGGTGGGCCAGCCGCGCGACGGCAACTGGCGGGCCTGCTATGTGGTGCTGGAGGAGAGCCTGCTCACGTTCCGCCGCGTGGAATACGAGATCGACAAGACGGTCCGCAAGATCTACGACACGCCCGAGTTGGACAACTTCCTCGGGGACCGCCTGCGAGAAGGGCGCTAGCACGGAGGACGGTCGTTGCATCGAGACGCCCTTCGCGCCATCTAATTACAAGATTACCACGCGATCCGGCGAAGACCTTGTATCCGCAGGCGTCCTCGCGAATCGTCTACAAGGTTGTGCATGGAAAAGCGTTTCTTCCTGTTCATTGTGTTGGCCTCGGCGGCGATGTTCGGCAACGCGCTGCTAATGAACTGGCTCAACCCGCAGCCGCTGCCCAAGCCCAAGCCTGCGCAGCAAGCGCCCGAGAACGCTGCGGAGCCGGAAATTGCCGCACAGCCCGACGACGCGAAGCCGCCAGCGGAGGCGCCGCCCGAAGTGGCGCAACCTGCGTTGGCGC
>JBGTDH010000871.1:0-3785 GCA_041748435.1 Pirellulales bacterium | reverse complement strand
GTACTATAATCCGCTCGATCCACGCGTGCGGGCAGCCATGCTGGCGGTTGTGCGGGAGTTGGTGGTTCGCTATCGCCAACATCCCTCGTTTCGTGGGCTGTCGTTGGATCTGTCTGCCGAGGGCTATGCCATCCTTCCGGGCATGGAATGGGGACTGGACGACACCACCATCGCGGCGTTCCAGAAGGCCCATCCTCAACTGCGTGTGCCGGGCGCGGGACCCTCGCGCTTCGCCGATCGCGCGCGCTGGCTCACCGGCGAGCAGCGAGTCGCATGGGTCGCGTGGCGGGCCGAGCAGATGCAGGCATTTTATCGACAGGTGCAAACCGAGCTGGCCGAGGCCAAGCCGGATGCGCGGCTCTACTTGTCTGGCGCGAGCATGTTCTCCGGCGTGGCTAGCCGACAAGCATTGAAGCCGCAGTTGCCGCGGAAGACGCGGTTCGAGCAGGTGTTGCAAGAGCTGGGAGTTCGTCCCCAGAGCGAAACGGCCAATCCCGGTTGGATTCTGCTTCGACCGCAGCGCCTGGCGCCGATCGCTTCGCTGGAATCGCAGAGTGTGAATCTGGAGATCAACCAATCGGCAGAGCTGGATCGCGTTGCAGCAACACAAACGACGTCCGCGGCGTTGCTCTATCATGAGCCGCAAGAGGCGAGGCTCGAATCGTTTGATGCCAAGAGCCCCTTCAAACGCACTTACACGTGGCTCTTGGCGCAGCCGTTGCCCTCGGGGCAGGAAGGTCGTCGCCGGTTCACGCGGGCCATCGCGGCGTACGATGCGCAGCAGATGTTTGATGGCGGCGCCATGCTTCCCTTGGGCCAGGAGAGCGCCTATGCCGGCCTGGTGGCAGCTTATCGACGTCTGCCGGTCGAGAAGTTCGAGACGGTGGCCGACTGCCCCCAGCCTGTGACGCTGCGCGTGCTGGATCGGGGGGAGGAAACGTGGTTTTACGCCGTGAATGATTCTCCGTGGAGCGTGACGGTCACGGTTCCCGTCACGGCGCCCTCGGCCTGCCGTCTGCAACCGCTCGATAGCCGGCGTCCCACTCCGCAGCTCAACCCGGATGCACGCGGCGCGACGATCACTGTCCAACTCGAGCCGTTCGACATGGCGGGCGGACGTCTCACCGCGCCGCGCGTGGCGCTCGGTCGGGCCACCGTCGAGCTGCCGCCCAATGCCGTCGCGTATCTGGAAGGTCGTATGGAAGACCTGGGCAACCGCCAACGGGCGTTGGCCTCTCCGCGGCCGCTGGAGGGCTGGCCCAAGAACCGCGACTTTGAAGATGCAGCCGCCACGGGCGGGAAAATTTCCGGCTGGTTGCATGCCGGCGAGTGTGCGGCGGTCGATTCCAACATGAGTCGCGACGGGGGCCGGCAATCGGTGCGTCTGGTGCGCACCAAGACCGATCGCGAGGCGTGGCTACGCAGCGAACCCCTTCCCGCGCCCAAGACCGGGCGCCTGGCAATCAGCGTTTGGCTGCGCGTGGCCGACGTGCGTAAACAGCCTGCCGTGCGTCTGGCCGCGGAATGGCAGGGCGAAGCAGGTAGCCAGTATCGTTACGCGGCCTTGGGGCAATCACAATTCGGTGAAAAAGAGGTTCCGATTCCCAACGAGTGGAAATGGTACATCTTCTCTGTGAACGACTTGCCCGCGGAAGGCCTCTCGCAACTGCGGGTGCGGATTGATTTGATGAACGAAGGCGAAGTCTGGATCGACGACGTGCAGCTCTACGATCTGCTCTTCGACGCCGATACCGAGAGCCGCGAGTTGATCAAGATGATCTGGCACTTCACCAACCGGTTGCAGCAGGGTCAGGTCGCGGAGTGCCTTCAGTTTCTGGACGGATACTGGCCGCGGTATCTGACCGCGCATATTCCGTTGGTGAACGCACCGACGAGCATTTCGCCGTCGCCACGCACCGCGGCACAACCGGGCCGTCCCCCCGAATCGATGCCCAAGGATAAGAAACCCGGCTTCTTCGATCGTATCAAGGAATACGTGCCCGGGCGAAGCTGGTTCTAACGCGGGTGCGCGCATCACGCATAACCCGCGTAACCGGCTTCTGCGGCGTCGCGGTTGGCCGAGGGACCGCGCCGCTCGGCAGGTTCGCTATTGCCGCGCCCGGTCGCACATCCCGCCCACCTGTCGCATCGGCGGCCGGGTTGATGAAACGCGCAGCCCTGGGACGATGAACTTGTGTGAATTGCCCAAGACGCCTCACCTGAATACCCGCCAACACCGCTGCAAAACACCCATGGCTAAGACCCGACGCAAAGCTTCCGCCGCGGTGCAATCTCCTTTGGAAACCTACCTGCGCGAGATCAACGAGACCTCGCTCCTGAACGCGAATGACGAGCACGAGTTGGCCATTCGCATTGGCGAAGGCGACCTCGCCGCCCGGGATCGCATGGTGCGCGCCAACTTGCGGCTCGTGGTCAACATCGCCCGCGGCTACACCGGCAAGGGGCTGGGTCTTCAAGACTTGATCGAAGAGGGCAACCTCGGGCTGCTGCGGGCGGTCGAAGGGTTTGATCCCGCCATTGGCACGCGGTTCAGCACCTACGCCAGTTACTGGATCAAGCAGTCGATCAAACGTGCCCTGATCAACACGGCCAAGACCATTCGCATTCCGGCCTACATGGTGGAGTTGCTCTCCAAGTGGCGACGCGCCAGCGCCCGCCTGACCGAAGAGCTTGGCCGCACTCCGACGCCGGAAGAAGTGGCGCGCGTACTCGGTCTGCAACGCAAGAAGCTGCCGATCATCAAGAAGGCCATCCGCATCTACAACTCCACGCCGCAAACCGATCAGACCGAGGCGGGCTGGTCGCTGGGCGAAATGGTGATGGACGAGCGGATCAAGAGTCCTGAGACGGAATTAGTCGACTCAGACAATCTGACGCACGTAATGAAGCTGCTGGAGACGATGGACCAGCGCGAGGCCACGGTCCTGAAGATGCGGTTCGGCCTGGAAGACAACGAGCCGCGCACGCTCAAAGAGATTGGCGAATCCCTCGGCCTGACGCGCGAACGGGTGCGACAGATCGAGACGGAAGCTCTCAACAAGCTGGCCTTCAGCCTGGAAGGCAGCCCGGCGTAGAGCTGATCTGCCCGAGCGGGAGCCGCGGATTGATAACGCTTGACGTTATTATCGCGCTGCGTTACGATCGGCAATGATCCGCAGCTTCCGCGACGGCGATTCGGAGCGAGTCTTTCGCCGAGAGCGCGTCGGCAAGTTTGCACTCTCGCTGCAGCGCAAGGTATTGCAGAAGCTGCTGATCCTGGATGCCGCGGAAGGACTGAATGACCTCCGCGTGCCGCCCCGCAACCGCCTGGAGAAGTTGGCCGGCAATCGACAGGGAGAGTACAGTAATCGCATCAACGACCAGTGGCGCATCTGCTTTTGCTGGAATGACCGGGGTGCAAGCGAAGTTGAGATCGTGGATTATCATTAGAGACTACGCATGTCCCGTCGAAAGCTTCCGCCGATCCACCCGGGGGAAATCCTGCAAGAGGAGTTCCTGGTTCCGCTGTCCATCAGCCAATACCGGCTGGCGAAGGACACTAGCGTGCCGCCTCGCCGGATCAACGAAATTGTGCGTGGCATGCGGGCGGTCAGCGCTGATACCGCGCTGCGGCTGGCGCGCTACTTTGGCACCTCGGAACGGTTCTGGATTAACCTTCAAACGCGCTACGACCTTGAAACAGAGAAAGACCGGCTGGGGGACCGCTTGCGGCGAGAAGTGAAGACCTTGAGGACCTAGCCATTACTGAACTCCCACTTCGGAGC
>JBGTDH010000870.1:0-3607 GCA_041748435.1 Pirellulales bacterium | reverse complement strand
GTGCAGGCCGCCGCCCGCGCCGATGCCGCCGCCACGAGTGCCCCGCTCACCGCGCGCCTCCCCACCGGCAGGACCACACTGAAAGCCTGGTTCTCCGATGCGGAGGGCAAAGACCTCTGCGGCGCCTTTTTTGTCACGGTGCGGAGGAAGTAGCGATTAGCGCGGCTGATGTCATTGCTAGAGTTTCGTTAGCGTCCGATCACCACACCCGCGTGAACGTGCGTCCCGCTGCGGGAATAGCCGTGCCCGTGATGGTGATGGTGATGAGGATACGCGCGGTAGTAGACGGGCCGGGGGGAGACGTAGTAATGCTCCTGGACCACGACCGGCCGCGTGTAAACCGGCGCCGGGGAGACGACCGTCGCCACCGAGGCATTTTGCATGGCGTTGATCACGGGCTCGCAGACGCCTTGCTGGTGCAGAGCGATGACGTCGGAGACTTCGATCCTACGTGTGACGCCGTTGCGGTGGATCTGCGTAATGATGATCTGCGGATCGACGCCGTTTTGGGTCATGATGACCACATCCTGCGTCGATACGGCGCGCGAAACCTGCTGCTGCACCTGGTGCTGATACATTGCCTGCTGCCGCGCTTGGGCGTTATCCTGAGCTTTTCCGATGGCAGAGCCGGTGATGAGGCCCACCGCGCCGCCAATTAATGCGCCCGCCGCGGTTTCGCCGTTGTGTTTGCCGATGGCCGCGCCGGCCAACGCCCCGCCGAGGCCGCCGATCACGGCGCCCCGTTCGGTGTTCCCCTGGCAAAAGCCTTTCACCGGGCCGAGGCCCACGATCAGGAGCAGGACCAGTGGAATCCGAGCTTTCATGGTCATCGCCCTTTCCAAACAGGCAGTTGCAAGCAAAACGACCCATCATCGATATCGGTTCGCCGGGAGCGAAAACTGTAAGCAACAAGGCAGCCAAAGGGGATGCACTTGCTTCGTCGCCTTCGCTTCCTGTCTTCTGTTGCACCTTAGCCCGGCGATCCTCGGAGTATGTATAATGGGCGGCTGTCTCCTCCTTCCGGTCGCTCCTCATGATCGAAGTGCAGCAGCTTACCAAGCGGTTTCCGTTGCCCGGCGGCGGGGAGTTGGTGGCGGTTGATCGACTTTCCTTCTCTGTGGCGGCCGGCGAAGTCTACGGTTTGCTCGGTCCCAACGGCGCCGGTAAGACCACCACGTTGCGGATGCTGCTGGGATTGCTGCGACCCAGCGATGGCCATGCCGCCATTGCGGGTTTCCGCTCCAACGAGTTTCCCGATGAAGTCAAACGCCGCGTGGGACTCGTTTCCGCCAACACGGGCCTTTATCAATGGCTGACTGCGCGGGAAATGCTGTTATTCTTCGCCGATCTGTACGGCGTCCCGCCGCCGACCGCCCGCGATCGCCTGATGCAACTGACGGAGCTGCTCGGCATTCGTGAGTTTCTCGATCAGCGTTGTGCCACGCTCAGCACCGGGCAAAAGCAGCGGGTGAATCTGGCGCGGGCGCTCATTCACGAGCCCCCTGTGGTGCTGCTGGACGAACCGACGCTGGGGTTGGACGTCATTGGCAGCCAGGTGATCAATGAATATGTCGAGCACCTGCGCGATCAAGGCCACGCGGTGATTGTGTGTACGCATCGCCTGGACGAGGCGGAGCGTCTGTGCAGCCGCTTCGGCCTGATGCACAAAGGCCAGATTGTGAGTGAGGGCACGCTGGCCGAGCTACGCGAACGAATTGGTTGCCAGACCTTGGTGGAAATGTTCATTCGTGTCTCGCAGATTGGCCGCGCGCTGACCGCGAAGAAAGCCGAGGCGTCCGCGTGAGCATTGCGCCAACATCGCCGCCGGAGAAGACCACTCGCCCTCCGGCCACGCTGGGGCGATTGGCGCGTTTAACGCTCAAGGAGCTGCGCGAGATCCTGCGAGATCGTCGCACGATCGTGACGTTGGTGCTGATGCCGGTGCTGGTCTATCCGCTGTTGAGCATCGGCTTTCGGCAGTTCTTTCTCAGCAAATTGGCCGTGGGGGGCCCGCAGGTTTATCACATCGGCGTCCCCTCGGAAGCGCAGGGGCAGTGGATTCTGGAGTTTCTCGCGAAGTATGGCGCGCCGGAGCAAGGCTGGGATGCCGAAGACTCCCCCCAAATCAAGTTTCATCCGTTCGAGGACTTGGACGATGCGGTGAATCGCGGCAATGCCGATATCGGCGTGCGAATTCGCGACTTCGATCCCGAGCGGATCGCCCGCACTCGCACGCTCAAGCTCGATCTGGAGTTGATCTCGGTCCAAGGGTACGCCGTTAGCCAGCGCGCGGCGGAGTTGTTGGAAGAAAGCGTGACCCGCGCGAACGCCCGGTTCTTGGACGAGTGGTTCCAGCAAATGGGCATCCGACAACGCGCCCAGCCCGTGCAAATCAAGCGGGAAACAATCGCGTCGGAAGAATCGGCATCCGGTGTGTCGCTGCTGACGGCGCTTCCCTTGATCTTGATTCTGATGACGATCACCGGCGCCGTGTATCCGGCGATCGATCTCACGGCCGGCGAGCGCGAGCGCGGAACGCTGGAGATTCTCGTGTCGGCCCCCGTCCCGCGGCTCGGTCTGCTCTTGGCAAAGTTTGTAACGGTGCTTAGCGTGGCGCTTTTGACCGCCACGGTGAATCTGGCCACGATGAGCGTGACGATTGCCCTCAGCGGATTAGCGCCCATGTTGATGGGCCAGCGCGGCTTCTCGCCGCTGGTGGTGGCCGAAGTGTTTGCGCTGCTGGTGCTGTTTGCCGCGTTCTTCTCGGCCGTGTTGCTGTCGCTGACCAGTTTTGCCCGCAGCTTCAAAGAGGCGCAGGCCTATCTCATTCCGTTGATGTTGCTGTCGCTGGCCCCGGGCCTGTTGAGCATGATGCCGGGGCTGAAGTTGGAGGGATTCCTGGCCGTAGCGCCGTTGGTGAACATCGTGCTGTTGGGGAGGGACCTGCTGGAGCAGAACGCCGACCCTTGGATGGCGGTCATCGTCGTCGTCAGCACTTCGTTCTACGCGGCCGCGGCGATCGCCGTAGCGGCCAAGGTCTTCGGCTCAGAGGATGTGCTGTTCAATTCACAAGGGGCCTGGAGTGATTGGCTCCGTCGTCCCGAACGGCCGCGCGCCGCTCCGTCCGTGGCCTCCGCCATGTTTTGTCTTGCGTTGATTTTCCCGGCCTTCTTCGTGCTCACCAGCGGGCTGGGGCAGCTTTCCGACTGGCCGCTGGGGACGCGGCTGCTGCTCAGCGGCGCATGCACGGCTCTGTTGTTCGCCGGCTTTCCACTGGTCGCGGCCTGGTTGAGGCACGATCCGCTGCGCACGGCGTTCCAATGGCATCGGCCGAACGTGTCCACGCTGCTCGGCGCCGTGCTGCTGGGATGCTCTCTCTGGCCGTGGGCGCACGAACTGGTGGTCTGGCAGCACGACCTGGGTCTGGCCACGCTCGGTGAAGCGCAACTGGAACGTGCGCGGGAATTCCTCACGCGTGCCCGCCAGGAAGTATCGCTGCCGGCCTTGCTGATCTCGATGGCACTGCTCCCCGGCATCTGCGAGGAGTTGTTCTTCCGCGGCTACTTGTTCCGCGCACTGCGCACGCAACTCAGCGGGCGCGCGACGG
>JBGTDH010000869.1:0-10102 GCA_041748435.1 Pirellulales bacterium | reverse complement strand
GCGCGGGCCGAGGCGATGGAGATGGGCGGCGCCTGCTTCCCCGGCTCGCGCACCGGCTTGAGCGATTCTTCGCTCTGCACCTGCGGCTGCTGTTTCTCTTCCTCGCGCGGCTTCGCGGCTTCTTTGACCTTCTCCGGCTCTTTCGGCGGGGCCTTCTCTTTCGCTGCTGGCTGCTCTTTCGCCTGTTCTTCGGGCTTGTCGTCGGCTTCTTTCTTCTCGCTTTGTTCCGTCTCGATCTCAATCAGCGGCTCGCCGACCTTCACCGTCTGCTTCTTCTTCACGTGGATCTTCGTCACTTTGCCCGCATGCGGCGCGGGCACCTCGATCACGGCCTTATCGGTCTCCAGCTCGACGACGCCCTGATTGGCCTCGATCTGGTCCCCTTCCTTGACGAGGACGTTGACCACGTCCCCCGAGGTAATGTTCTCGCCCAACTCGGGCAATTTGAAATCAGGCATGCAGATGTCCGTAGTTCGTGGTCAAAAGTCAATCCAACCGGCGACCGCGCACCCATCTTACTACAGACCACGGACTTCTGACCACGGACTCCAAGTCGGATTCGGCTTTCGCGATCAACGCCCAAGTCGGCGACCACCGTCGATTCATATCATTCGCGCCTCCGGCACCCCACCGAACGAACGCCGAACGAATAAAACAGGAAATCGGCGAAGCCTAGGAAAGAATGCAAAACGCCACTCCCAACTGTCCTGCTTCGCGCTCTTGGCGACCTTTGCGCTAGTCTCGTCCGACGAAGGACGCCCTGGAATCCACCGCCAAGGCGGGAAGTGCGCGAAGAGATTTCCCGCCGTCAATCCTTGGACTTGTTTTCATACCGCGGCTAGGGTGGCGGCTCCGACGACAAGATTTGCTACGCCGCTTGCGGTCGTTACTCCCGTGTTGTGTAGAGCGGCGATGGCTCGCTGAAGGTGCGTGCGTGATCGCTGAATATTGGCATCAACGTCCTTCCACAGGGCCTCATTTACTAGTGTCTCTGCACTCCCCGCCAACTCCAACTGACTAACCCTCGTTGAATGACGGGAGCATTTTAGCGAATGACGTTTACCGCGAGTGTTTCGACGAGTCTGGGGCAGCGAGTGTCTAATATCGAATCGGATTTGGCTTTTCGGGATCGACGCCGAGATCGGCAATGGCCTTGGCCGCGACGCTGCGCTCGATCTTGCCGAGTTGTGCCAGGCGGTAGAGCGTGGCGATGGTGATGCTTTCGGCATCGACCTCGAAGAAGCGACGCAGGGGTTGGCGGTCTTCGCTGCGGCCGTAGCCGTCGGTGCCAAGGATGTAGAGTCCGCCGGGAATCCAGGGGTCGACCATCTGCGGCACGCCGCGCACGTTGTCGCTGGCGGCGATGAACGGACCCTCGAGACCGTGGAGGGTTTGCTCCAGGTAAGACACGCGGGGCGAGTCTTCCGGGTGCAGCATGTTCCAACGCTCGCAGGCCTGGGCATCCCGCCACAGTTCCTTGTAGCTGGTCACGCTCCAGACGTTGCTGGCCACGCCGAATTGCTCGGAAAGAATTTTTTGCGCGCGAACGACTTCGTTCAGAATTGCCCCGCTGCCGAAGAGCTGCACGTGCAGCTTGCTCTCTCCCGCATCGCGGCTGGAGAGTTTGTAAATGCCGCGCACGATGCCGTCTTCCACGCCCGCGGGCATGGCCGGCATCTGGTAGTTGTCGTTGGTGAGCGTGATGTAGTAGATCCAATCTTCCTGGTCCTGATACATCCGCTTCAGGCCATCCATCACAATCACGGTCACTTCGTAAGCAAAGGCCGGGTCGTAGGCTTTCACGCTGGGATAGGCCGAGGCAAACAGGTGGCTCTGACCATCCTGATGCTGGAGGCCCTCGCCCGCCAGGCTGGTGCGGCCGGCCGTGGCGCCCAGCATGAAGCCGCGGACGCGCTGATCACAGGCGGCCCAGATAAGATCACCGATGCGCTGAAAGCCGAACATCGAGTAATAGATAAAGAACGGCAGCATGGGAATGCCGTGGCTGGCATAGGCGCTGCCGGCGGCGATGAAGGAGCTCATCGAGCCCGCTTCCGTGATGCCTTCCTCCAGCAACTGGCCATCTTCGGCCTCGCGGTAACTGGCGATGACGTCGGAATCGACCGGCTCGTACAACTGTCCGGCATGGGCATAAATGCCCACCTGGCGGAACAGCCCCTCCATGCCAAACGTGCGGCTTTCGTCGGGCACAATCGGCACAATGTACTTTCCGATGCGTTTGTCGCGCAGCAGCTTGGTGAGCAGCCGCACAAAGCTCATCGTGGTGGAGAGCTCCTTCTCGCCGTAGCCCTCCAGCCCCTCTTCGTACTCGGCCAGCGTCGGCACTTCCAGCGGCTTGGCCAACGGCTTGCGCATGGGCACGTAACCAGCCAGCGCGTCGCGGCGCTCGCGCAGATACTGCATCTCCACGCTGTCGTCCGGCGGCTTGTAGAACGGGGCCTGTGCGACGTCGTCGTCGGAGATGGGAATGCCAAACCGCGAACGAAACTCCCGCAGCTCATCCTCGTTGGCTTTCTTAAGCTGATGCGTGATGTTTCGCCCTTCGCCGGCCTCGCCCAGACCGTAACCCTTGATGGTCTTGGCCAGAATCACGGTGGGACGCCCGGTAGTTTCCACGGCCGCCTTATACGCGGCGTAGACCTTCTCCGGATCGTGTCCGCCGCGGCGCATCTTCTTGAGCTTCTCGTCCGAGAACAGGGCCACCATGCTGGCCAACTCGGGATACTTGCCGAAGAAGTTCTCGCGAATGTACTGCCCCGAGCTGACGATGTACTTTTGATATTCGCCGTCGACGACTTCGCCCATGCGTTTTACGAGCAGGCCGGTTTCATCGTCGTCCAGAAGCTGATCCCAATCGTCGCCCCAGATCACTTTAATGACGTTCCAGCCGGCGCCCTTGAACAGGGCTTCCAACTCTTGAATGATCTTGCCGTTGCCGCGCACGGGGCCGTCCAGCCGCTGCAAGTTGCAGTTGATGACGAAGATCAGGTTGTCCAGCTCTTCGCGCGAGGCCAGCGTGATGGCCCCCAACGTCTCCGGCTCGTCGGTCTCGCCGTCTCCCAGGAAGGCCCACACCTTTTGCTGGCTGGTGTCCTTGATCCCGCGGTCTTCCAGATACTTGTTGAACCGGGCCTGATAGATGGCCATGATCGGGCCCAACCCCATCGAAACTGTCGGGAACTCCCAGAAATTGGGCATCAGCCAGGGGTGCGGATAACTGGAAAGCCCGCCGCCGGGCGCGAGTTCTTCGCGAAAATTCTCGAGCTGCAGCTCCGACAGGCGGCCTTCGAGGAAAGCCCTGGCGTAAATGCCCGGGGAAGCATGGCCTTGGAAGTAAATCTGATCGCCGGAGAACCCTTCTTCTCCGCGGCCGCGGAAGAAGTGGTTGAAGCCCACTTCATACAGCGTGGCCGCCGAGGCATAGGTGGAAATATGGCCGCCGATGCCCGGGTGCTGCTTGTTGGCACGCACCACCATGGCCATAGCGTTCCAGCGGATGATGCTCTTGATGCGGCGCTCGATCTCGCGGCTGCCGGGGTACGGCGGCTGCTGATCGACGGGGATCGAGTTGGTGTAGGGCGTGTTGGCGGCAAACGGCAACTCGACGCCCTGCCGATGGGCCACATCGTCCAGCACGGAGAGCAGATACGTAACGCGGTTCGGCCCCTTGCTCTCTAGTACGTAGTCCAGAGAGTCCAGCCATTCGGCCGTTTCCAGCGGATCCGGATCGTCTCCGTTGCGGCCTACCGACAGATTATTGTGATTGTGCGCGACCGACAAAGGCATCACCTCGCTTGCGTGACTTCACTAGCCCAAATGCTGATTCGTCACGGCATTATCATGCTTGCAGCCAAGTTGGTAAAGAGCATGCGTGGAGCATCTCCCGATGAACCAATGCAAAAGCCGCCCGGTGAAGGTTGGCTTCGCCGGACGGCTGGGATTCTGACAACACTTGAAGAAACACTCTACCGGATGAACAGCATCTCCTGGTAGGTGGGCAGCGGCCACAAGTCGTCGGCCACCACGCCTTCCAATTCGTCGCAGTTCTTGCGGACCTCGTTCATGGCGGGAAGCACGTCCTTGCAGAAGTGCGTGGCCTCCTCGAGTAGCCCGCTGGCGCCGTGATGCGTGGCAGCCTTCTCGAGCGTGACGATGCTCTTTTGCAAACTGGAGATCAGGCCGGTCACGGCTTCCAGCATGGCCGTGTCGGCTTTCACGCCGGCGGCTTTGAGATTGGCCGCGTTGGCCGCCAACTCGCTCTGGTAACGCGCGGCAGCCGGGTAGATCTTGGTCTTGGCGATTTCTATGGTGAGCTGCGCCTCGACGTTCACGGCCTTGCAGTACTGCTCGAAATAGATATCGCGACGGCTCTCCAGTTCGCGGCGGCTGAGTACTTTGTACTTCTCGAACAGGGCCACAATGTCGTCCTGGGCCAACACCGGCAAGGCCTCGATGGTGGTCTTCAGGTTCGGCAGGCCGCGTTTCTCGGCTTCCTGGTGCCAAGACTCCGCGTAGTTGTTGCCGTTAAAGATGATCTGCCCGTGATCGGCCATGATCTTCTGCAACAGCTTCTGCACGGCGGCGTTGAGCTTGCTGGAATCGCCCCCCGTGGCCTTCTCCAACTCCGTGGCCAGATAATCGAGCGACTCCGCCACAATGGTGTTCAGCGCCACGAGCGGGCCGGAGATCGATTGCCCCGACGCCACGGCTCGGAACTCGAACTTGTTGCCCGTGAAAGCAAACGGGCTGGTGCGATTGCGGTCTCCGGCATCCATCGGCAGCGGCGGCAGGGTGTCGACGCCCACGGTCAGCGTGCTGGCCGATTTATAGGCGTTGCTGGCCCCGCTCTTGATCGACTCGAACACGTGCGCGAGCTGATCGCCCAGGAAGATGGAGATAATGGCCGGCGGGGCCTCGTTGGCCCCCAGCCGATGATCGTTCGAAGCGCTGGCCACCACGGCCCGCAACAGGGATGAGTATTTGTGGACCGCGCGAATGACGGCGGCCGCGAACACCAGGAACTGCGCGTTCTCGTGCGGCGTGGCGCCGGGTTCGAGCAGGTTGCCCTGCGTGCTGTTGCCCAACGACCAGTTGAGGTGCTTGCCCGAGCCGTTGATGCCGGCGAACGGCTTCTCGTGCAGCAGGCATTCCAGGCCATACTTCTGCGCCACTTTGCGCAGCGTGAGCATCACCAGTTGCTGATGGTCGCTGGCCACATTGGCGTTCTCGTACACGGGGGCGATCTCGTACTGCGACGGCGCCACCTCGTTGTGCCGCGTCTTGACGGGCACGCCCAGGCGATACAGATCCCGCTCGGTCTCCAGCATGCAGGCCAGCACGCGCTCGGGAATCGCGCCGAAGTATTGGTCTTCGAACTCCTGACCCTTGGGCGGCTTGGCGCCGAACAAGGTGCGTCCCGCATTGAGCAGGTCCGGCCGCGCGAAGAAGAAGTTGCGGTCGATCAGAAAGTATTCTTGCTCGGCGCCGGCCGTCGAGTAGACCATCCCCACGTCTTTGTGACCGAACAGCTTCAAGATGCGCTGCGCCTGGATGTTCAGCAGCTTCATGCTCCGCAGCACGGGCGTCTTCTTATCCAACGCCTCTCCCGTCCACGAGACAAACGCCGTGGGAATGCACAGCGTGGTGCCGTTGGGGTTCTCCAGAATGTACGCCGGGCTGGTCACGTCCCAGGCCGTGTAGCCGCGGGCTTCGAACGTGTTGCGGATGCCGCCCGAAGGGAAGCTCGAGGCATCCGGCTCGCCCTGGATGAGTTGCTTGCCCGTGAACTCGGCCATAGCGCCGCCGTTGCCGTCCGGCTCGAGGAAGCTGTCGTGCTTCTCGGCGGTCAGGCCCGTCAGCGGGTAAAAGATGTGGGCATAATGGGTGGCGCCTTTTTCAATGGCCCAGGCCTTCATGGCGGCAGCCACAATATCGGCCACGGTGGGGTCGAGCGTATCGCCGCGCTCGATGGTGCGCTTCAGGGAGCGGAATACTTGCTTGGGCAACCGGCCCTGCATGACCGCCATGTTGAAGACATTCTCTCCGAACAGACCCGAGGCCGGCGTTTCGGCGAAATTGAGGGCCGCCGTAATGGGCTTGTAGTTGGTGACGGCCGCCACCGCTTGCAGACGTGCTGTGCTTCCGCTCAAGGAACTAACTCCTATGCAAAGGGAAATTCGCCGTCCCAGAAGGGGTTGGACAGGCGTAAGCTGGCGCGATTATGCAAGCATTGTGCCGCGTTGCGATAGATGGACACAAGTTCATTCTGCGAAACAAGTTAGACTTGGGGCCATTCCCCGGCTTGCCTTGTTTTAAGGAACGGTGTGCCCGACAAATAAGCATCCGATGACGGAGGCGGTTGCATTTCATTTCATTTCACGCTTCACGCCCCAAGTTGGAATGCAACGAATTCCAGGTTGGCACCTGTCGGGGTCCGGCATGGCCCCGCCACCCTACTCCGCGCAGCCACTGCTATCATCCCGGTCTGCGTATTTGCTTGACATTCGTACTCTGGCAAGTTTTACTTACCGCGTGGCGGCGTATTATTTACCTGGAGCTTCCCGCAAGGGAGCGTGAGCGGGCGTGTGGTGCGCACGCTCACGGCAACTGGAGAGCCGCCTGGCGAAGTCTCGACACGTTACTGGAGATCCGTGTTATGAAGAAGGCAGTTTTGACGATGGTCGCCGCATTTGCGGCGGTCGGCCTGATGTTGGGCAGCAGTGCCCCAGCCGACGCCCGCCCCAAGTACAAAATGGCTTGGGATGCGGAGAATCTCAAGGAGGGTTCGGCCATGCACAAAGCCCTCAATGGCATGTCCAACTGCAATGTTTGCCACCAGGGAAAGGATCGCAAGAATCGTAATCCTTACGGCGCGGCAATTGGCAAGGCATTGGGCGAGAAGAACGTCATGGACGCCGAGAAGATCACCGAAGCGATCGGCAAGGCCAGCAAGGAAAAGGCCGCCGGCAGCGACAAGACCTTCGGCGACTTGATCAAGGACGGCACGCTGAAGCCCACGCCGGACGAGCCGTAATGTCCCACTCTCGCGGTGCGGGAGCAGGCAGCACGCCTCAACTAGGAATGAAGATGTTAAACCAAACGGCGGGCCGGGTTCTTCGGGACCCGGCCCGCGTTGTTTTGCAACGACCCGCCAAATCAATAGACGTCGCGGAAGTCGTGAGACAAACCCTCCGCCGGGAGTTCCACTGATTTTTCGGGCCGTTGTTTATTTTGCTCCCCAATCTCTTAGCGAGGCGCCGCGATGATTACGGTCGGCATGAACTACCACGTGATTGCAGGCAAACAACAGGATTTTGAGGAGAAGTTCGAAGCGGTAATCGGCGCGCTCCGGGCGGCCGCGGGCCACACGACCTCTACCCTCTGGAAAGATGTCGGCGACGACGCATCCTATCTGATTACCAGCGAATGGTCGGATGAGCAGGCCTTTCTCGACTTCATTCACAGCCAGGCCTTCCGCGACGTTACGACTTGGGGCAAGGAGCAAATCCTGTCGGGCCGGCCGCAGCACAAGATCTACAAGCACTAACCGTCCTGGGTTAGCGCGGACCCGCCGTCCGCTCAACCGAGACGGTTACCCTACGGCCACGCCTTCCGTGCGAGTGAGTTCTTGGAACAGTTCGCTCAGACGGCGAGTGAGGGCGCCCCTTTGGCCATCGGCAATCACACGGCCATCGACACGCACCACGGCCGCCAGCTCCCCCATCGTGCCGGTGCAGAAGACTTCGTCCGCGCGATACACCTCCGTGAGCGTCAGATCCCGTTCCGCGTGGCCAATCGCATGGTCACGACACAAGGCCAGCACCGTATCGCGCGTGATGCCCTCGGGACACGCCACTGCGCGGCTTGTAAGCACTTGGCCGCGATAGACCACGAACACGTTCGTGGCGTTCGTCTCGGCGACGAAACCTTGACGATCGAGCATCAGGGCATCGTCCGCGCCGGCATGGTTGGCTTCGATCTTCGCCAGGATCGACTGTAGTAGATTGTTGTGATGAATCTTCGGATCCAGGCAGTCCGGCGGGAAGCGGCGGATGCTGCTGGTGACGAGCGAGATGCCACGCTGGTCGTACACTGGCGGCTTATGCTCGGCCAGAATAATCAGTGTCGGCCCGCTTTGATTCAGGCGGGGATCCATGCCCGAAGTGATCTTCACGCCGCGTGTGAGCGTGAGCCGAATGTGAACGCCGTCCCGCATCTGGTTGGCGGCCAGCGTGCGGCGAATTTGCTCGATGATCTCGTCCCGCGACGGGATGTGCGTGAATGCCAAGGCCAGGGCAGAGCCGCGCAGTCGCTCCAGATGCTCGTCCAGCTTGAAGATGCGACCCTCGTACAGCCGCAAACCCTCCCACACGGCATCGCCCCCTTGCACCACCGAATCGAATGGGCTGATGCCCGCCTCGTCCCGATGCACCAGCCGGCCGTTGATGTTGACGATCAGATCGCGATTCTTTTCGTTGAAGGCTTGCAGCATTTCTATTTCCACGATCAAGGGAGGCAATCTACAATCAGCACCGGCCGGCGCGCTTGTCGGCGCGCGGGGACGGAATCTGGTCCGGAGCGTTTCGTGAGCCGAGCGGTTCGATTGTACGGAAAGAAACGAGGCAGCCGCCAGACGGGCGCCGGACCGTGGGGTCGCCTGATGCTGGTGCTGTTCTTCGGCTTCTTCCTGGCCCTGGGCGTGGGCTTCTCCGTGTTCCTGGTCTTCCAGGTGGTGCTGCCGCAATGGCGGGCCAATCACCGCTTTCTCGAAACCCAAGGCGTGGTGCTGCAGAAACGCATCGGCGAAGAGCACTCGAAGAACGCCACGGTCTATCGCGCAGAGCTGTTGCTGGAATACGAGGCAGAGGATCAGACCCATGAATCGTGGTCGTATACCGATGTCACCGGAGGCTACTCCAGCGGTCGCGACGCAAAACAGGCCATGCTCGATCGCTACGAGATCGGGACGGCCTACCCCTGTTGGTACGATCCCGCCAAGCCCACCACGGTCTGCCTGTCCCGCGGGTACGACTGGCTGACGTGGACGCTGCTGCTGTTGCCGCTGACCTTTATTGCGGTGGGGGGCGGCGGCATTCTGTACCAGTTCCTCAACTGGAGCACCTCCGTGGAGCGCCGGCTGGCGATGGTGCAGCGCGTGCAGCACATGGAGTTCTTCGAATCGGATGGCGAGCACGTGCGGGAGCTGCCCGCCGTGCCGCGCGAGGCAAACATGAGCAACAGCCCCGGCACGACACTGGCGTATCGATTGCCCATCTCGGTCGCTCCCGGCTGGGCGTTGGCGGTGCTCATGGCGGCCTGTCTGTTCTGGAACGGCATGGTGGCGTTGTTCGTGACGATTGCCGTGAATGGCCACCTGCGCGGCCAGCCCGAGTGGTTTCTCACGCTGTTCCTGGTTCCCTTCGTGCTGGTGGGGATAGGATTGGTGTGGTACACGATCACGCAACTGCTGATCTTTACAGGGGTGGGCCCGACGCTGGTGGAGATTTCGGCCCACCCCCTGGCGCCGGCCGGCGAGTACGAGGTTTTTGTTTCGCAGTCGGGCCGCTTGACGTTGGACTGCTTAAGCGTTCTGCTAGTGTGCGAGGAGCAGGCCACGTTTCAGCAGGGCACGAACAGCCGCACGGAAACGTGTCCGGTCTATGAACATGAGGTTTTTCGCCGCGAAGGCTTCGAGATTCAGCACGGCTTGCCGTTCGAAGCTCAAACGCGGATGCGGGTGCCGGCATGCGCCATGCACTCGTTCAAATCGACGCACAACGAGGTCCGATGGAAACTGATCGTCAAGGGAGACGTGCGGGGGTGGCCCAATTACGCGAGAGAGTTCCCGCTGCTGGTTTATCCGGACGACGGAGGCAGGAGCCGGGCATGATCGATCCGGTGGTGACGGTGCGGCTCGACGAGCGCCGCCGGCAATACCGCCCGGGCGATCGGCTCTCCGGCGAGTTTCGCATCGAGACCTTGCAGCCCGACCTGATCAAGGGCGTGGAGCTTTCCGTCATCTGGCGGACCGAGGGCAAGGGAGACGAGGATGTGGGCCTGCACCACTTCCAGCGCTATTCGC
>JBGTDH010000868.1:0-6261 GCA_041748435.1 Pirellulales bacterium | reverse complement strand
GAATCACCCGGAGATCCTCGAAGCTTGGAATGAAATCACTGGTCGTCGTATTACTCGCGACCAGGCCGATAGAAACTCGTGGCGGAAGGTTCAGGTCGGTGGCAGTGCGATACTCGCTCCAGGTCCGGCCATCGTCGCTGCGTCGCAGATGGAGAACTGGCCCGCGGCGTTCAACCTGCAAGTGCGTGGGACCATCCGGCAGCAACTCCGCGCCGGGGCCGCTGCGGATCTGGCCAGATGCGTACCATTCCGCGTTCAAGTAAGGAGCGCCGCTGGCTTGTTCACCATAGCTGGCGCGCTCGAACCGCAGAAATGTCTGCTCGTCGACCCAAACCAGCAGGCCAGCGGCTCGAAAGCTGAATTTGCCGCCGGGGCGGGACGAAGTGTTCGGGGTAGGCCTGGAATACGTTGGGATGATAACTTGCATCAGGAAGTCCCCCTCCACCTCCTGGATCAGACGCGGCGCATCGAGGTTGTATTCTGATCCAGGCAACAAGTTGTACGGCCGCGCTCCCGGCGCCTTGATGACGACGCTGCGCGGCTGGCGCGTTATCAGGCACTCGGCGCGCGGATCGATAAAGTCGCCCCACGTGCTTAGATCGACCGCCTCGGATTTCGCAGGCTCGGCATCTGCCGTTGGATCGGCGGGCTTCGGTGTCGGAGCCGGGTTGGATTCTTGCGTCGTAATCTGATGCTGGAACCACAAGGTTAGTGCAATCCCCACCAGGAGTGCCGCGAGGGCGAGCCAGCGGCGGAATTTGCCAGGTTGTTCCTTTGAGGGCGCCGCAACGCGCGATCGCTGCTGATCCAGGAATGCCGGCAGCGGCCTCGGACGTGCTCCCGTTACGGGCTGTTGGGCGAAAGCCAAATACTCGCCTAACAGGTTCGCCACTTCGTTTGCGGTTTGATAACGCGCCTCGGGCTGTTTCTCGAGCAATCGCTCGATGACGGCGGCCAGCCACTCGGGGATCTCGGGATTCACTTCGCGGATCGGACGGGGCGCGTCGTCGCTCACGCGGCGCATCACGGCCATTGCAGAATCGGCCCGGAACGCCGGCCGGCCCGTACACATCGTGTAAAGCACGCTTCCCAGGCTGAACAGATCGCTGCGCGCGTCGATCGGCTCTCCCTTGGCCTGCTCGGGAGACATGTACTGCGGAGTGCCGGCAATCAGGCCGGTTTGGGTCATCTCCAGATCGTCGGCGGTGCGGGCTAGGCCGAAATCGGAGATCTTCACGCGTTCCACGCCGTTCTCCAGCAGAATGTTGGCCGGCTTCACGTCGCGATGGATCAGCCCCAGCTTGTGCGCAGCCGCAAGCCCCAAGGCCATCTGATGGCCGATCCGCAGGATCTGCTTCAGCTCCAACGCGCCGGTGCGCTGGATCTTCTGCTCCAGCGTCTGCCCTTCGATGTACTGCATCACAAGAAACGGCGGACGATGCGTGTCGTCGATGGCATGGATTGTCACGACATGATCGTGATGCACGGCCGCCGCCGATCGGGCTTCCCGCAGGAACCGCTTCACGGCCGTGGGATTGGCCGCCAACTCGGGCGCGAGCACCTTCACGGCCACGATCCGGCTGAGCTTGGTGTCGAAAGCCCGCAGGACGGTTCCCATGCCGCCTTGGCCCACGACTTCGATGATTTCATGCTCTCCGGCGGTTCCCGCCAGTTTTCCCAGGCGTCCGGGGGTGGCGCAGGGGGAGAGGTACGGCAGTGCGCTGGCGGTCGATCCGCTCTTGAGCGTCGCATTACCTTCGGCATCCACTTCGGCCGTGGCCATAAGTCCGGCCGGCGGATGGCCGAGAAACGAGCCGGCATTGCTGCTGGCCTTCAGCAGTGCTTCCACCTGATGGCGGAGCGAGGCGTTTCCCACGCAGGCCTGATCCAGGTACGCGCGACGCTGCGCGGGGTCTTGCATTTCCAGGGCGGCGGCAAAGATCGATTCTTCGTTCATGGCGGTACCTGATGGAGTGGCTCGGTATCGGTCCCTACAACCAATGCGCCCTTTGTCCGGCCGGCACCCCACGAAAAATGAAAAACAAACTGTCCTACCGCGAAGCGGTTTAACTCCGCAGCCCAGGGTCGCCGCAACGCGGCGCACCCTGGGGTCCCGAATGTCTCGTTCATCTACGCCGAAGGCGTTGCACCGTTTGCACGAGCGTCAGTCAGCGTCAGTCCCACACGTAGCGTTCGTCGATTTCGATGCGATACTTCAGGCACAATCGCCGGAACTCATCTTGTGTTTTCGACAACCGGCACAGAATGTGAACGTGGTCTTCCACGCCGCCAATCCTGAGTGACGGGCAGCCTTGATTCTCGCAAATGCCCTGCAGATATGCATGGGCGCGCTCCCGAATTGCCCTATCGTGGAGAAATGGCTTGCGACTCTTCGTGGAAAATACGAGGTGGGCATAAATCTGCACGAGCGATTGAGGCATGGGTATTCCATTGTGGATGTGGTGAAACCCCTTCGGGGTGTGGGATATGGTGTGGTGTTTCCGGTCCCAGGGTGCGCCGCCTTGCGGCGACCCTGGGCTATGGAATTCAACGCCTTCGGCGCAACGGACGGCTACTTTCCGCCGTGACTCATCTCGCGGAACAGCCACGCGCGGGCGTAGGCCCAATCCCGATCGGCCGTGGAAACGCCGATTCCCAACGCCTGGGCGACCTGCTCTTGCGTTAGTCCGGCAAAATATCGCAACTTGACCAACGCCGCCTTCCGCGCGTCCTTGGCTTCCAGCTTCTCCAGCGCGGCATCCAGGTCCAGCAACTCGTCGTCGATGGGCGGGGCGGCAATGGCTTCCGCATCCAACTCAAGCCGCTGTTGATCGCCACCTCGTTTGAGCCGTCCTTTGCGTCGAGCATTCTCGACCAGGATGCGTCGCATGGCCTCGGCCGCCGCGGCAAAGAAATGTCCGCGCGAGTCCCATCGCTGCTGCCGCGGAACATCCACTAGCCGCAAGTAAGCTTCGTGAACCAGCGCCGTGGGCTGGAGCGTCTGCCCGGGCGATTCGTCGATCATTCGCTGTGCCGCCAGTCGACGCAACTCCGTATAGACGGCCGGCAGCAACGCTGCGCTGGCTTGCGGATCGCCCGCCTCAATGGCTTGGAGCAACTGCGTGACATCGGCCAAGGGACACCTCGAGCTTGCACAATATCACCAACCCGAAACGTTAGCGAGGGAGCTCGGTCATGCGGCGCACCACTTCCGGCGGGTCGCCCGTTTCACGCAGCACTGCCAGTTGCCGATCAGCCCAGGAGGGACCGGCGGCGATCGCAGGAATTCGCTCCAGATAGCTGCGGCAATCGAGCTCGTCGGCCACGGGCCGCAGACGCTGCATCAGATCGTCCACAACCTGCTTCAACGGATGAGGCTGCAACGTGTAGGAATCGACCAGCCGCGCATTCAAGCCATAACGGGCAGCACGCCACTTGTTCAGCCGCACGATCATAGGATGGTAGTCGTGCTGAAACGTGCCATGATCGATCTCTTCGGAGAGCGACACCACCAGGCATTGAATGAGGGCCGAGAGGGCCAGCGCGTCTTCCAGGTTGCCTGGCATATCGCACATCCGCACTTCCACCGTGCCAAAATTATGGTGCGGCCGCACGTCCCACCAGATGTCTCGAATGGAGCCAATGCAGCCGGTCTCTTGCAGGTGATTCACCAGCCACACGAATTCGCTCCAGTTGCGCATCTGGGCCGGCAATCCCGCCGTGGGAAGTCCTTCCATTATTTTGGATCGATGGCTCTGCAAGCCCGTCACGCGATTGTTCCACCAGGGACTGTTCACGCTGATCGCCAGCAACACGGGCAGGAACCGCATAATGCGATCGCAAATCATGACGGCCTTATCGCCGGAATCGACCCCGACATGCACGTGCAACCCGCTGCAGAGGAGCTGCCGCCCCATGTCCTGCAGAATGTTGAGCATCAGCCCGTAGCGTTCGTCGGGAGTTGCGTGCTGCTCCTCCCACAGGGAGAATGGATGGGTTGCGGTCCAGTAAAGCCGCAGATCGATCGACCGCACAATCTGCTCCAGCACGTCCAGCTTCTCGCGCAAATCTGCATCGGCCTGTCCAATGGTCTCGCAGATTTCCGTGTTGATCTCGACGAAGCATTGCATCAGCTCCGGCTTGATGCGCCCGGAGTACTTCGCGGGCACCAGCGGCACCACACGGAGTATGGAACTGGAGAGAGCCATCGTCTGAGCATCGACGAGCGATAGCTCCAATTCGATGCCCACGGTCGGCTTCGTGCTGTTGGCGAACTGAATCTTCTCCATGCAGGAACTCTCCGGTGAGGTAGACGATGCTGGGGCACGGGGTATAGTGAGCGGACGCACTGCCCGCCCCACACTCTAGCATTCCCCGCGCCCGCCATGCATGCACTCTCCCTGTTAATCATTGCCCTGAGTATTTCTGTTGGCCTGACCGCCCTCACCCGGGCCGACGATTGGCCACAATGGCGCGGCCCGCACCGCGACGGTGTGTGGCAAGTAACCGGCATCGTAGAGCAGTTCGCTTCGGCCCAGCTTCCGCTGCGTTGGCGTATGCCCATTGCCAGCGGCTATAGCGGACCCACGGTGGCAAACGGTCGCGTGTACGTGACCGATCGGGTGGTGGAGCCGCAGCAGATCGAACGCGTGCATTGCTTCGACGAGCAAACCGGCAAGAGCTTGTGGAGCCATGTCTACGATTGCCGCTATCAAGGCGTGGGCTACGAGGCCGGGCCGCGAGCCGCGGTGAGCATCGACGAGGGACGCGCCTATGCCCTGGGAAGCATGGGCCACCTGCATTGCCTGGACGCGAAGACCGGCTCGGTATTGTGGAAGCACGATTGCAATCAGGAATACGCCATACGCATGCCCATCTGGGGCATCGCCGCCAGCCCGATTGTGGAACAGGGGCTGCTGATCGCACAAATCGGCGGCGCCGGCGCGTGTCTCGTCGCATTCGATAAGCAAACCGGTCGGGAAGTCTGGCGGGCCTTGGACGATCGCGCCTCGTACTCGGCGCCGATCATGATCGAGCAAGCCGGCCAGCGCGTGCTCGTCTGCTGGACCGGCGACCATGTGGTGGGCCTGAATCCCACCAGTGGCAAAGTGCATTGGCACCATCCGTTCAAGCCCAACAAGATGGTGATTAACATTGCCACACCGGTTCTGGAAAAAGACCGGCTGTTTTTCACGTCGTTCTATGATGGCTCCTTCATGCTGCGCGTGCCGCAGGACCGGCTGGGCATCGAGCAGCTCTGGCGGCGCGAGGGCCAGGACGAAAAGAACACCGATGCGCTGCACTCCATCATGGCCACGCCGTATCTGGAGGGAGACTACATCTACGGCGTCGACAGTTACGGCGAGCTGCGTTGCCTGAGCGCCAAGACGGGCGATCGCCTGTGGGAGAGCCTCGACGCCACGCCCAAAGCACGTTGGAGCAACATTCACATGGTGAAAAACGGCCCGCGGATGTTCCTGTTCAACGAGCGCGGCGAATTGATCATCGCCAGGCTTTCACCGCGCGGCTACGAAGAGATCAGCCGCACCCAACTCATCGAGCCCACCACCGATCAGCTCCGTCAGCGCGGCGGCGTCTGCTGGGCCCACCCCGCCTACGCCAACAAGCACGTCTTCATCCGCAACGACAAAGAACTCGTCTCCGCCAGCCTGGCGAAGTAGTTCAGAGGCTTACAGAGGAATCAAGAAGGAATGTCAAAATGGATGCCAACGAGCTGAATCGTATCAGTGGTCAGATCGTCGATGCGGCCATGAAAGTGCATTCCGCGCTTGGACCGGGCTTGTTGGAATCGGCGTATGAGGCATGCCTGGAATTCGAGTTATCGCGGCGTGGGTTGCGTGTTCGGCGGCAAGTTCTGCTGCCAGTCTTGTACGAGAATATTCAAGTGGATGCGGGGTATCGAATCGATCTGCTTGTGGAAGACGCCGTGATCGTGGAATTGAAATCGGTATCCGAGCTCTCGCCCCTATTCGAGGCGCAAGCGCTCACTTATCTCAAGCTGAGCAAGCTGCGCCTTGGCCTTCTCATGAACTTCAACGTCCTGCATCTCAAAGATGGCATTAAACGGCTGGTCAACAACTTATAGGCTGGGCCTGGGACGGCGCGAGCGTCAAGGTTTGACCGCAGAGGACGGGGAGGGACGCAGAGGAAGAATGACGGAACTCGTACCTCGCTGTCGTCCGCCATCGGCATGGGAAATCGAGCATGTGTCGCCTGTCCTCCTCTGCGTCCCTCCCCGTC
>JBGTDH010000867.1:0-2143 GCA_041748435.1 Pirellulales bacterium | reverse complement strand
GCCCGCCGCGGATGCCGCCGCCTGCCAGCAGGTTGGTCAAGCAGTGCGTCCAATGATCCCGTCCGGCGCCCGACACGCCGCCGCTGCGCGGGTCGCCGATTCTGGGCGTGCGCCCCATTTCGCTGGTCAGCAACAGCAGCGTCTGGTCCAGCAGGCCGCGCTGGGCCAGGTCCTCAATCAGTGCGGAATACGCGCGATCGAATTCGGGCAGCAGATTCTCTTTCAAGCAGTTGAAATTGTTGCCGTGCGTGTCCCAGCCTCCCGCGCTCTTGCAGCGAGAAGCGATCTTCTCGTTCTCCATCCAGAAGACCGTAATGAACGGCACGCCTGCTTCGACCAGTCGCCGTGCCAAAATCAGACTTGTTCCATTGATCGTCTCGCCATAGCGCGCACGCACCTGCGGAGATTCTGCGGAAACGTCGAAGGCCCCCGTGGTGCGGGACGAGGACAACAGCGACATGGCCCGTTCTTGCTGCTGCGACCAGGTGCGACCGGCAGCGGTGTGGTCGAATTCACGCCGCGCTGCATCGAGCTCGCGCACGAGCTCCTGCCTGCCGACGAGGCGCTCGACAGCGACATCTCCCTCCAAAACCAGGGCCGGGGCGCTAAACTCCAGTGGCTTGTCCAAGCTGCCTTGCACGTACAGCGGGTCGTGCTCTACTCCCAGCCGCGCGGCAAACTGGCCCGGCCGCGTGTAGGGCGCCTTGCTGGGTTTGTGCGGCAGCGTAATCGCATTCGGCAGATAGGGGTGCTGCGGCCGTTTGGCCGCCACCACGCAGCCCATGTACGGCCAATCGTCCGGCATGGGCGTGCGATTGTTGCCCAGCGTCTGGAAGCTCAGGTCGGCTGCATGGCCGGTCAGATTGTAGTAATAGCCTGCATGATGATCGTTCGTATTGACTGATCCTCGGACCGAGTTCACCACCGCCAGGTGATGGGCCTGGCGCGCCAAGAGCGGCAGATGCTCGCACAGACGAACGCCGGGCGCCGAGGTGGCAATGGGTTGAAACGGCCCGCGGTATTCGGCCGGGGCCTCTGGCTTCATGTCCCACGTATCGATGTGGGATGCGCCTCCGCACAGAAAGAACAGGATCGTCGATTTGGCCTGTGCCGGCTGCGTTGCGACACCTGGCGCAGCAAGAAGCGACGCCGGTGTGCCGAATCGCAGCCCCGCGAAGCCCACCGTCGAGGCGACCAGGAATGCCCGGCGACTGTGCGACGAGGTCGTATTAAGCACGTTCGACATCCAGCGTTCCTTTTCGGCACGGGGTGGGAAGGCGGCCGATCTCCCTAGAGGCAGGCAGTCCAGATTCTGTCCCACCGAGAGCCTGCATGTCAAACGCAGACGTGCGGGCGGCTTGACCACGGGGGTCGGGCCTCTACATTTGAGAGCAGGCCCGCTAGTCCCTTGAGATCTTCTATGTCCGATACGGCGAACCCTCGCCCGGCGCTGTCGCCCGACGATGCCCTGCCGCGCGTCGAGCCTCCCACCGCGGCCTTCATCGTCCAGTTGTTCGTGGTGCCGGCGACCATTGTGACCGTGATCGTGCTGGTGTGGGTGCTGTTTAACTGGTTGGCCCACATGGGAAGCGATCCGCATCAGTATCTGGAGCAAATCCGCAAGCAGAACGCCAACAGTTGGATCGCCGCCCACAATCTGGCCGAAGAGCTGCGCACCAAGCCGGCCTTAAGGCAAGATGCCGAGGTGGCCCGCGATTTAGGCGCCATGCTGGAAGAATCGCTGGAGTCGGGACGACACAGCAAAGACGACGTGCAACTGCGGTTGTTCCTGTGCCGGGCCTTGGGAGAGTTTCACGTGCCTCAGGGGTTGCCGGCTTTGATGCAGGCGGCCCAGACTTCGAAGCGCGACGAAGACGTCGATGTGCGGCGCACCGCGCTGGAGGCCATCGCCTTGCTGATCAGCCATGTGCGTCCGACGCAGTCCTCCGTAGGTGCGCTGGACGAGGCCGCGCTGCTGCCGGTCTTGCTCACGGCGTCCCGCGAAGAGAGCGCGGCGGTGCGCGAAGGCGCCGCCTACGCGTTGGGCGTGCTGGGAGGGACGGCCGCCTGCGAACGTCTTGTGCAACTTCTGTCCGATTCGCAACCCAACGTCCGTTTCAACGCCGCTACAGGCTTGGCGCGC
>JBGTDH010000866.1:0-2432 GCA_041748435.1 Pirellulales bacterium | reverse complement strand
CCATCCACGCGGGCGACGGCAACAACGAAATCCGTTCCGGCGACGACAACGACACGATCATTGCTGGTGCGGGCCACGACCGCATTTGGAGCGACGGCGGCAACGACACCATCAATGCCGGGGATGGCGACAATGAAATCGACGGCGGCTCGGGCAACGACCTCGTGACGACCGGCTCGGGCAGAGACGAGATCGATGCCGGCAGCGGCGACGACCTGGTGCGCTCCGGCAGCGGGCAAGACACGATTGAAGGGGGCGCCGGCAACGACATCCTGCTCGGCGGTGATGGCGACGACACGCTCATCGGCGGCGACGGCCGCGACTTGTTGATGGGCGGCTTCGGCGCCGATCGGCTGATCGGAAATTCGGGCGAAGACGTTCTGATTGCCGGTCACACCCTGCACGACTCCAACGATCTGGCTCTCCAATCCCTGTTGCGTGAATGGTCCAGCAACGGCAGCTACAGCACGCGCGTCGCAAATCTTCAGGCAGGCACAGGCCTGGCCGCCGGCTACCGCCTGAACGGCAACGATGGCCTGCTGCAGACGGTGTTCAACGACAACGACGTGGACTGCCTCACCGGCAGCTCGGGCCACGACTGGTTCCTGGCCAACCAATCGGCAGACAACGGCGGCGCGCTGGACACGGTCACCGATAAGGCCGGCAGCGAGCTCTGGAGCGACTCCGATTTCTAATCGATTTCGCGAATTGTTGACCGCAGCCGCTGCAGAGTCGATAGTGGGCTTCGCGTCTTAATGCGTGTTGCGCCGGCATCGAAGTAACCGCGGATGGCGCGGATAAAAGCGGATGGCGCGGATAGAACAGAAATTTGAGAAACTGCTCTCCTCTGCGACATCCGCTCTCATCCGCGTCATCCGCGGCTCTGCTGTCGTCAACATGCGCGCACCGCGCACCGCGCATCGATGCATAGATGTGATGGCCTCAAGACTCTAACCTCCACCGGTCCCGATGCTGCGCAAACTAGCCACACAGATCATTGTGGGCCTGATATTGATTCAGTCCGCAGGCCCTGTTCTTGCCGAGGATGCAACAAAAAGAGACCCGTCGCGGCCGAACATCGTTTTCATCATGGCCGATGATCTGGGATGGGCCGATGTCGCGATGCATGGCGGCAGCGCGCCCACGCCGCATCTCGATCGACTGGCCCGCGAAGGAATCGAGCTCACGCAGCATTATGTCGCCCCCGTGTGCAGTCCCACCCGCACTGGTTTGTTGACGGGCCGCTTCTGGAGCCGCTTCGGCGTCACCAGCCCGCAGAACGAACGGGCTTTGCCCTGGGACACGGTGACCTTACCGCGTGCGCTCCAGAGCCTGGGGTATGCGACGTGCCTCAGCGGCAAATGGCATCTGGGCTCCAAGCCCGAGTGGGGGCCTTTGCACTACGGCTTCGATCATGCGTACGGGTCCCTGGCCGGCGGCGAGGGGCCGTGGAATCATCGCTACAAGCAAGGACCCTTCACCCAGACGTGGCATCGCAACGAGAAACTGCTCGAAGAGACGGGACACGCAACCGATCTACTCGCGGCCGAAGCGGTGAGTTGGCTCAAGCAGCACGGGCAGAAACCATTCTTTCTCTATGTGCCGTTCACCGCCGTGCATCTGCCGATCAAAGAGCCGGAGGAGTATCTGGCCCGCGTGCCGGCCGGAATCCAAGGGGACGTGCCGCGGCAATATGCTGCCTGCGTGATGCATCTGGACGACGCCGTGGGACGCATTTTGGGTGCGATCGAGGAAGGTGGTAAGCGTGACAACACGATCGTGGTGTTCACCAGCGACAACGGCGGCAGCACGGCCGAGAATAACGACACGAAGTATCCGCTGGATATGTATCCCTCGGGCAAACTCACGGGCAACAACGCTCCGCTGCGCGGCCAGAAGGGGCAATTGCATGAAGGGGGCATTCGCGTGCCGGCATTCGTGCGTTGGCCCGCCAGGCTCAAGGCCGGAAAGCGGGACGCTGCGGTTTCGATTACCGATTGGATGCCCACGTTCTGTGCTCTTACGGGCTACCAGTCCAGCGCCGACCTGAAGTGGGACGGCACGAGCATCGCCTCGCTGCTGGAGAGCAGCGCCCCGCTTCCGCAGCGGCCTTTGTACTGGGTGGCCCCCGGCTGGCGATCCCGCGCCGTGCGCGTTGGAGATTGGAAGCTGATCGTCACGGGCGAGGGAGACAGCGCGAAAACAGAGCTCTTCGACCTGGCCACAGACCCGCGCGAGGCCACGAACCTTTCCGCCCAGCAGCCCGCAAAGTTGTCCGAGATGCTCACAGCGCTGGCGCGCGTCTCCGCGCGCGATCGTGACGCCGTGGCCAGGGAATGATCGCTGAGTAGTCGCGGAAGCTGTGGGCGGACGGAAGAGCCGGAATTGGCAAAAAACTGAGGGTAAAAATAAAAACTTGAGGGGAAAAGAAC
>JBGTDH010000865.1:0-6661 GCA_041748435.1 Pirellulales bacterium | reverse complement strand
GGCGGGAGGCGGCCGATCGGCAGTTGCGCGCCGAGAGCAAGGCCGTGCTCTCGTTCTTGGAGACGCTCGATTCCCAGACGCTGGATTTCGAGCAACGGCATCGCATCCGCGGCATCCGCAAATCTCTGACGCGCGGCGACGACAACGACGCCCCCGAGAGCATCGCCGCCTGGCTGAGCAGCGACCCGCGGGTATGGCTGGCGCTGCTGAACCACGCGGACGAACAGCGCCGCCAAACAGCCGCCAATCAACTCGGGCAATTACTGGGCGAGCCGATTGCCTTCGACGCAGCGGCTCCTCTGGAAACGCGCCGACAACAGATTGAAGCCTTGCGATCCAAATGGGACCCCCCGCCCGCCGCGGCCCTCAAGGCCGGGTAAGCGCCCGGAGAGTTTGTAGTACCGGCTTCAGACGGAAGAACCGCCTGAAGGCGGGACTACGAGCACATCCGGAGCCCTCAATAGCCTTCCGGCTCTTTGTCGTAGGCGACGTCTTCTTCCGAGGTCACGGCGGCAGGATACTCCGGGTCGGCTTCGACAGTTAAGTCTTGCGCCAACTCCTTCCCATCAACGCTCAGCACGATGCGGTAGATGCCTGGCGCGGCGCGGGGGCCCACCGTGGGTTGCTGTTGGCCGGATGTTTGTGGCGGTTGCTGTTGATTGCCGGTGCGGCGATCGGGAGCGTGACGCACGTCCCAGACGGCTTGATGCAGGCCGGCTTCGTTCTTCACACGCAACTCGCGGACTGTCTTGCCTAGGCGATCGACGACGGTCAGGCTCACTTTCTCGCCTTTATCCGCCAGGCTGTAATACACGCCGGCGCCGCCGCCGGGGTTCTCTCCCAGGAACCGCTTGTGGCCCGAGAACCGCCGCGTGAGGCCCGGCGCCCAGACCACCGTGGACGGCGGCTGGAACAGGTGGGCTTTGGCCGTGAGCACCTTCTCGGTGAGCTGGCGCAGCGGCGTAACGTCCAACACCCACAGGCTGCGGCCGTGCGTGGCGGCAACGATCTCGCCGGCCGTGGGATGCACGGCAATCTCGTGAATGGCCGAGGTGGGCAAGTTGTTATTCAGCTTGATCCACTCGCCGCCCCGATTGAGCGAGACCCAGATGGCAAACTCGGTTCCGGCGTAGAGCAAGTCGCCGTTGATGACATCCTCGCGCAGGCAACGCACCGAGCCATCCGGCAGATTCGCTCGCACGCTCTTCCAGGTCTTGCCGAAATCTTCGCTCACCATTGGATACGGCGAATCGTCGTCGTTGCGATGGCCATCGAACGTCACATACACGCGGCCTTCCTGAAAGCGCGAGCACTCGATCGTATCGACGCACCACGGGCCGGGGACGCCGGCGATCTTGCCCGTGAGATTGGTCCAATCATGGCCGCCATCGCGCGTGACCCAGAAGGCGCCGTCATCGGTGCCCACGTAGAGTACGTCGGGGTTCTTGGGAGATTCTGCAATTGCCGTGGCGCTGCCGCGATTGGTGCGCGTGACTTCCGGGGAGATCACCCGCAGGTCTTTGCCGCGATCCATCGAGCGCAGGACGTAGTTGCCGGCGGCGTAAAAGATGCGCGAATTGTGGTTGGAGAGGATGAATGGCGTCTTCCAATTGAAGCGATGTGTCTTGCCCTCGGGTATCCGCAGGCTAGCTCGCTCGCCGGTCTTGAGGTTCAACCGGGCCATGCGGCCGTACTGGCTTTCGTAGTAGAGCTGATCGGGATCGTTGGGATCGACCTGGCAGACGAAGCCGTCGCCGCTGCCGATGACGTGCCAATCGCTGTTGTCCGGCCCGGCCGCGCCGCGCAGGGCGCTGGGTCCGCCCCACGAGCCGTTGTCCTGCAAACCACCGTAGACCTTATAGGGCCGACGCGTATCGACCGCCACGTGATAGAACTGCCCGATGGCCATGATGCTGTGAAAGTCCCAGTTCCGGGTGCGATCGTGGCTCACGTACAGGCCGCCGTCGCAGCCCAGCACAATGTGCCGCCCGTCGCGCGGATCGATCCACATGGCATGATGATCGGCATGCACGCCGCTGCCGGCATCGTTGCGGAACGTCTGGCCGCCGTCTTCCGATCGATAGAGCGAGATGCCCAATACGTAGACGTAGTTGTCGTCGTTGGGATCGACGCGCACCTGGCTGTAATAGAACGGCCGCGGGTTGAGGCTGTTGATCCGTGTCCACGATTCGCCGCCATCGGCGCTCTTGAACACGCCGCCCGTCTGAAAGCCTTCCTCGCCCTGGCGGCTCTGCACGTTCTCTTGCTGCCCGCCCAACGTGGCGGAAAACGGATTTTGACCCGTCGCGACTGCGCGGGCTGTGAACGTGAGCTCCACTTCCACGGGTTCGTCGCCACGGCGAGCTTTCACCTTCACCTTGTCTCCCGCCTTGTGCGCGCCAATCTGCCCCACCAGGTCTGCATATTTTTTGATGGGCTTGTCGTCGACCGCCGTGACGAGGTCCTCCGCCTTGAGGCCCGCTTTCTCGGCCGGGCCGCCCGTGGTGATGCGCGTGAGCTTGGCGCCTTCGTCGCCGTCTTCGCCGCTGATGCCCATCAGGGCCGGCTGCTCCGCCTTGCCTTTGAGGTCTTTGCCGATCTGCTCGCTCTCGACGATCGCCAGCACGGTCTGCGGATCCTTGCGGTAATAGTCGAAGCCAATGCGGCCGAGCTTGCCGGTGGGCAAACCCTGCGTGAGCTTCTTCCAGGTCTTGCCGCCATCGGTCGATTTGTGCAGCCCGCTGCCCGCGCCAAAGCGTTTTGCCGGATCGCCCACGTCGAACTCATCGCGCTGCCGCTCGTACATGGCAGCCAGAATGGTGTCGGGATCGTCGGGGGCCAGTTGCAGATCGATGCAGCCGGTTTTGTCGTCGAGGTGCAGCACGCGCTCCCAGGTTTCGCCGCCATCGGTGGTTTTGTAGATGCCGCGCTCGTCGCTGGCCCCCCACAGCCGGCCCAGCACGCCTACATACACGATGTAAGGGTTCGTCGGATGCACGGCGATGCGGCCGATCTGATAGCTCTTCCGCAGGCCCATGTTCTTCCACGTCGCGCCGCCATCGGTCGAGCGATACACGCCGTCTCCCCAACTCACGCTGTTGCGGGCATTATGCTCGCCCGTGCCCACCCACAGGATGTCCGGACTGGAGGGAGAGATGCAGGCATCGCCGATGGAGATGGTGCCTTCTTGTTGAAACAGCGGCTTGAACGTCGTGCCGTTGTTCACGGTTTTGAAGATGCCGCCCGTGGCCGTGACGACGTAGAACGTGGTGGGATCTTTCTCGTTGATCATCAGATCGACAATGCGGCCGCCCATGGAGGCCGGGCCGATGGAACGCCACTTGAGACCCTTGAGCCAACCCGGATCGAAGGCCGGCGAATTCGCGGCCGCTGCCGGATCCGCCTTGGCCGCCGGATCTGCCTTGGCCGACGCCGCCGGCTTGTCGTCCTTCTCTTGCTGCGCGAGCGCGGGCGAGTTGGCGACGCAAGCAATCCCAGCAAACAGCGCGAGTGAACGCAACAGCGCAGAACGGTGCATGAGAGTCTCCCCGAGGGTTAGCGGCCGATGGTTCGAGTCTAACCGCCCTGGCGCGGGAATCAACTGGGCTGTGCAATGCGAGGGGGTCGGGAGTCTGGGCTCTTCCGTTTCTGCGGGCGAGTAGGACAGGCTTCCAGCCTGTGAAACGGGCAGGATGCCCGTTCTACACCAAGAAACGGAAGAGCCCAGCCTGTCGAAACGGGACGACTGGCAAGAACATGAATAGCAGGAAGAGGACGATCCGCCCCGTTCATTTTTTTCTTGCCAATCATCTTCTTGCCGGAGCCCGGCGTGGCTTCTCCGTGCAACCTCCGTGTCTCCGTGGTGCATGGGACGACAACTGAGCTTCATCTCACGCCAGGCCGGCGATCATGTCGAGCAGCGCGTCGTCCCATAGGCCGGACCCTAGCTCTTCGCCGGCCCATAGAATCGCCTGATCGATGGCCGCAAACTCAGCCTCGGTTTCCATAGGCGGCAGGGGCTGCGGATTCAAGGCCGCCCACCGACCCAGGTCGTTGACGATGCCGCCGTAGGCGAGCTCATCGGTCCAGTACCCCTCGGTCCACAGTCGCTCCGTCCAGAAACCTTCCGTGGCAGTGCCGTCGGTCCAGAACCCGTCGGTCCAGAATCCCTCTGCCCAGAAGCCGTCGGTCCAATTGCCGTCGGTCCAGAAACCTTCGGTCGTGATGCCGTCCGTCCAGAAGCCGTCGGTCCAGTATCCCTCTGCCCAGAAGCCGTCGGTCCAATTGCCGTCCGTCCAGAAACCTTCGGTCGCAGTGCCGTTGGTCCAGAAGCCGTCCGTCCATGAGCCATCGGTCCAGTGCCCATCATTCCAGTACCCGTCGACCCAGGCGCCGTCGCCCCAGTGGCCGTCGATCCAAGACCCGTCGGTCCAGAATCCGTCGGTCCAGTTGCCGTCGGTCCAGTAACCTGCGGTGGAAGCGCCGTCCGTCCAGAAGCCATCCGTCCAATGCCCGTCCATCCAAGAGCCCTCGGTCCAATTGCCATCGGTCCAGAAACCCTCGGTTGAAGTGCCGTCCGTCCAAGAGCCGTCCGTCCAATGCCCGTCCATCCAATTGCCATCGGTCCAATTGCCATCGGTCCAGAAACCTTCGGTCGCGGCGCCCTCGGTCCAATAACCTTCCGTCCAGGCGCCTGCGGTCCAAGCCGCCTGCGTCTGGTGGCCGCCGGTTTCCCCGAGGAACCTCGGAGCGAGCGATTGCTCGAAATGACTCGCGTCCGCCGCATCAAAACCCGCGGCGTAGGATATGCCAGGCATGCCGATGATTCCTCCGGTTACACTCCCGCCAGCCTTGAGCCCGCCTGTGGAGGAATGCGCCGTGATGTCCAGTACATAGTTGCCCAAGTTGCCGTAGCCGCCGGTGCTGGACACCAGGACCATGTAATCGCCGGCGGGCAGCGAGGTAAAGCCGAAACCGTTCTGCCACGATGCCGACCACGACTCCTGGACCAGGCGGTCCTCCACCATGCCGTTGGGCGTGTTATGGGCCGTCCACAATTCGATTTTCGACTGCAGGTTTCCAAACGTGCCGACGGGTGAGTGCAGCCGCAAGTGCATCGGTCCGCCCGGATTCTTGAACGCGAACCAGTCCTGGTCCAAAGCGCTGGGGTCAGCCTGGTTGATGCCGATGAAGCCGGCCGCATGAAAATGGCCCTGTTGGACCTCGGGCAGCGGTTTGTACAAATGATCCGGCACGTCGTCTCTACGGAGACCATCGCCGTTGAAGTACTGGAATCGATCCGTCAGGATGGACAGGTCGTCTTGGATTATTCCGGGGGCACTCTCGGCCCAACTCCACAGCGAGCGTAATCCGCTGCCAGGCGAAATGATGAAGGGCCGCCCCATGAGCAACGAGGTTCCCTGTTCGTTGGAAGGTTCCCGGTATTTGATCCATTCGTCATCGACCAACTCGCCGTGATGTTCCAGTCCGTAGGCATGGCCCGCTTCGTGCGAGATCGTATCGGCCACCGACCTGACAAAATAGTCGGGTCCGCTCAAGAACGATTTTGATTGGAGATAGTGCAGGCCCGAGAACACGAAGACCGCGCGCTCGTGTTCGTCTCGGTAAGCGGGAATACCGTTGGCTTTGCCCCACAAGTCATGATCCTCCCCGGTGTCCCGCATCCCGCCAATGGCGACTTCCAAGACGTTGTCGGTCGCGCGGCTGGGGTTCAGGTCGCCGTTGAAGGTGGTGACGTTGACATTGAACGGCGCGTAATCGTCGGCCACATACCGCCAGATGCGCGTGATGGCGTCTTGCTCCTCGGCGTTGAATGATCTTGAATTGCCGTCCACGTCGAACACGACGCGGTGATCTTGCAGATCGCCTCCCTTGTCCTCCGGGATCGATGGGGAACTGCCCCGCGAGCGGCTGCCGGTGAAGTTGAGGTACAGCGTGTGCTGGGCGTTGGGATTGCTGTCCAGAACGGGCAGGCCGGGCAAGATCCCGGTGATGCGCGGGATGATGATATTCTCCGCTGGAATCACGGGGGAATCGCCGTAGTAATCTCCAATCACGTTCCCCGCCGGGGCCGGAGCGGAATCGTCTTCGACCGGTAGGAGCTCGAAGTCGAAGTCGTCGACATCTCGGTAGGGGCTGTTCTCGGGGAGCGGGTTGTGGACCCCAATGATCTCAGCCGAGGAGTCGAATCCACCAACGGCGGCGGCGTATCCGGCGGGCAACGACGGCAAATCGGTCGGGACAGCCGGCGTGACCGGGCTGGCTGTGTACGCAGGAGCCACGTACGCAGGAGCCACGTACGCGGGAGACACGTTCTGAACGTAAGCCGCAGGCGCCTGCGCGCCCCACGCCACGACCGCCATGAGCCGGCGTTCTTCCAGGCCCTCGAAGGTCAACTGCGTACGGCGGCGAGCTTGTGATCGAACCTTGCGGGAACTGGAACCGGAGAAGAACGGAAAGGGGCGTGTCATCGGTCGTTCCTTGGAGGCAGGCGGAGGGGTCGTAGCGTTCGGGCTCTACCAGCAAGGCGTCCATGCTGAACAAATGTTACATCAATCAAATGGATTCTCTGGCTGTTTTACCTGTCCGGTTTCCCCTGCGATCACGCCAGCCCGGCCATCGCGTCGATCAGCAACCCGAG
>JBGTDH010000864.1:0-3424 GCA_041748435.1 Pirellulales bacterium | reverse complement strand
CTGGAACAGGCGCTGGATCCTGCCGTGGCCAAACTGCTGGAGCAGGCCAAGGATGTGCAGAAGTACTACGCTTCCGAGCAGTATCGCCAGGCCAAGGTGGGCGTAGCGCTGATCGAAGCCCGCATGAACGCCAAGTGGCCGCAGATTGTGAAAGATCTGGCGGGGAGTCTGCATCTGGGTTTCGATCCGGAACACAACGCCGCGCTGGTGGTCGTGCGGGCCAAGAGCCAGGAGACACTGGCCAAATTGCATACCACGCTGATCGATCTGGTCGAATTGGACGCCACCAGCAAGGGACAGCCTTCCCCCGTCAAGAGCCGCGAGTATAAGGGCGTCACCGGCTGGACCTTCGGTCCCAACGAGTTCCACGTTGTCACCAACGATCTGTTCTTGTTCAGCAACAAGCAAGAGGCGATCAAGGGATTGGTCGATCGCCTGGACGATGCCACTTTGCCGAACCTGACCGGCGTCGAGGAATACAAACAGGCCCAGGCGAAGGTGGCAGCCGGACCAGCAGCCTGGGGCTTGCTGCGCATGGCGGCAGTGCGGCAAGCGAATAAGTTCCAAGAAGCACTGACGAAGCAATCCGACAATCCGTTAGCAGAGCTATTGGTGGGAGGTGTGCTGGAGGTGCTTAAAGACACGCCGCTGCTGGTGGGCAGCATGCACGTCGAAACGAACGCGTGGCGGGCGCGATTCGAGTTGCCGCGTGTGAGCCAGCCAAGCGATGCCCGCACATGGTTCTTCGCTCAACCGGCCACGCCGGCGGCACCGCTGAAGCCCAAGGGGACGATTGCTTCCTTCGTGCTCGATCGGGATGTGGCCGGCATGTGGATGCTGCGCGACGAATTGTTTGATGAAGCCACGCGCGCCAAGATGGCCCAGGCCGATTCCGGGTTGGGCCTGTACTTTGCCGGCCGCGATTTCGGAACCCAGGTGCTGGGAGAACTCGGCTCGCAGTGGCAGTTCGTCGTCACGCGACAGGAATTCGGCAACGGCCAGCCGATCCCCAGCATCAAGCTCCCGGCCGCGGCGCTGGTGGTGCAACTGAAGCAGCCCGATCAGTTCTCTAACACGCTGCTGTTGGGTTATCAGAAAGCGGTCGGACTGGCCAACCTGGTGGGCACGGAAAAAGGCAACCCGCAGCTCCTGCTGGGAGGCGAGGATTACAAGGGGGTGAGCATCTCCAAGGCCACGTTCCTCACGCCGCCGGATGCCGACCTGAACGCGGCTTCGATCCACTACAATGCCAGCCCCAGTTGTGCCCGCGTGGGGGATCGGTTCATCTTCGGTTCGACGCTGGGCGTGGTGAAAGGGGTGATCGATGCCTTACAGAGTCCGACGACTGCGGCGGCGGTTGGGCAGGCGTTGCTCTCCGTCGACCTGTCCGAGGCGGCTCGCGCGCTGGACGACAATCGTGCGGCACTGGTGAGTCAGAACATGCTGCAAGAGGGCAACACCCGCGACGAGGCCGAGGGGGAGGTCGGCGTGTTGCTAAGCGTGCTCAACGCGATACGTCAAGCCAGTCTGCGGATGACCGCGGAGCCGGGGGCGTTGAGCTTGGAGCTTTCTGCCGGGGCGAAGTAGTTCGTAGTATCGGCTTTAGCCGGAAGAACCGCCTAGAGGCGGGACTGCGAACTACGTTCCGAATTCGGGGCGGCGGCGTTGGAGTTGGCTTTGGAGTCGCTGCACAATCGAGCTGTGCATCTGGCTGACGCGGCTTTCGGAGAGATCGAGCGTGGCGCCGATCTCTTTCATCGTCAGCTCTTCATAGTAGTAGAGAATGATGATCAGCCGCTCGTTGCGGTTCAGGCCCTTGGTCACCAGCCGCATCAGATCGTTCTTCTGAATGCGCCGCGTGGGGTCTTCCCCCTTCTTGTCTTCCAGGATGTCGATCTCACGCACATCCTTGTAGCTGTCGGTCTCGTACCACTTCTTGTTCAGGCTGATCAGGTTCACCGCATTGGCATCCATCACCAGCTTTTCCAACTCGGGCACGCTGATCTGCATCTGCTGGGCCAGCTCGATTTCCGTGGGCGCACGGCCGACTCTGGCCTCGAGCGATTTCACGGCCTCGTTGAGCTTGCTGGCCTTGGAGCGCACCAGACGGGGAACCCAGTCCATGGTGCGCAGCTCATCCAGCATGGCGCCGCGGATACGAGGCACGCAGTAGGTCTCGAACTTCACGCCGCGCGTGAGGTCGAACGCGTCGATGGCATCCATCAGGCCGAACACGCCCGCCGAGATCAGATCGTCCAGCTCCACGCCTTCGGGCAGCCGCGCCCAGATGCGCTCGCCGTTGTACTTCACCAGCGGCAGATAGATCTCCACCAAGCGATTGCGCAGATCCTGCGTGGGGCACTGCTTGAACTCTTCCCACAGGTGCAATACGTCTTCCGGCGCGAGCGTCGTAATGGCCATTCAATCCTCCGTGATTGTCCGTCCTTGTGTTCTGCCCGCCGCACGTGGCTCGTCAGCCTTCGGCCGTCTTGGCCGCTGCTGTTCGAGCCGCTTCCTGCGCGGCCATCTCCGCCATCATTCTGCCGCGGACCGCTTCTTCCACGATCCAGCCAGCCAGCCGTCCGATCACCAATCCCACGGCGGCCAAGGCCACCAAACCCAACCAGGCCGCCAACAGCGCCGATTCGGCCGGCCAGTTGTGACGCAGGCCGCGAAGCAGCATCGCCACGAAAGCCAGCGGACCCAAAACTCCGGCGTACGCACGACCCACGTTGGCGTCCTTACCGCCGCGTCAAACTTGGCCCACGCGCCACAGATTAACACCTGGCGGCGCGGCCGGGGGCGGCTGTCTATTATCGGACGCCCGCGGGTCGACGGTTGACTCCTTCGCGTGTTTCTTCGCTCGATTCCGACGGCCGCGCCTGCTGCCGTCGCCACAACCGCTCCAACATTTTTGGCGCCGGCGGATCGCTGCGCTGCACCACCAAAGCTTGTGCCGCTTGCTCGATTGCCAGCGTGGCCTCACAACCGGGCGAGGCCAGCACGAACGACTCCCGCGCCCGCACGGCCCTCTGCACGTCGGACGAGGCCGGCAAGTATCCGCCCATAAATAAGTGTCGACCAAGAAACCGCTGGCAAGCCTGCGCCAGTCGCTCATGCACCGTGCGCGCAGCGGCGGCATCGGCCACCAGATTCACCAGAGAGAACACGGGCAACTGCGGATCGCCCTCGCACACGAGCTTGATGGCCGCGTACACATTCATCACGGCCGCGTCTTCGGGCGTGGCGACCACAACGACCTTATCGGCGGCGTGCCAGAAGCGACGTTGGACGCGTCCCGCGCCGCAGCCCACGTCGAGTACGACGTCGTCAGCATGCGGGCCCAGCAATCGCAGCGAGGCGATAAGCCGCTCTTGCGCCTTGGGCGTACACTCGGCCTGCAAATCGGTGAGACCTGCGCCGG
>JBGTDH010000863.1:0-10020 GCA_041748435.1 Pirellulales bacterium | reverse complement strand
AGTACAATCGAGCCTTCCCAAGACACCGTTACTTGGCCCCTTCGCACGAAAGATAAATCGAGGAGCGTTTCGAGCGACCGAGACCCGAGACCCACGCGGGTCTGGTCTTTTTGGCAGAGGCAGCTAGCATGATGGCTTTGTTCCCCGCATCTCCGGCCGCGCTTGCCGGTTTTCCAGAACAGGGAGTAATTCATCCATGGCACAGAATCGAAAAGCTGAGGTTGAAGCGGCGCAGAAGACGTTGGACTTCACCAAGCACAAGTATCAACTGGAGCTCGATACCAGCCTGGGCAAGATCATGGTGGAGTTGCTCCCGGATGTGGCGCCGGGCCATGTGAAGAACATCCTGGGGCTGGCCAAGATCGGCTACTACAACAACGGCACGTTTCACCGCATCATCAAGGGGTTCATGATTCAGGGCGGCTGCCCGCAAGGCACGGGCACGGGCGGTCCGGGCTACACGATTCCGGCCGAGTTCAACAAGACGCCGCACGTGGCGGGCGTGCTGTCGATGGCGCGCACCGGCGATCCCAACTCGGCCGGCTCGCAGTTTTTCATTTGCCTGGAGCGGGCCTCGCATCTGGACAATCAATACACTGCCTTTGGCCGCACGGCCGATGACGCCAGCCTGGCCGTCGTGAAGAAGATCGGCGCCGTCACGGTCGGCGCGAACGATCGCCCCAAGGAGCCGGTGACGATCAAATCAGTCACGGTCGTCGAGAAACCGCTCTAAGAGCGCGTTTCTCTGGCCGGCCGATGTTTTTGATCGATTTTGCGGCAGTCCGAACTTTTAACCCCTCAACGAAAGGCAAGGGTGCAAGCGTGATGGGTTTTCCATTTGATCTGTGCCTCATCGCCCAGGGCCGTCGCGCGCGGGTTCTGGAGAAGCTATGGGAAGGCGATCCTGTCGCCTGGGCGATTCTCATCGGCGTGATCGTCCTCGTGGTCGGCTGGAAGATTCTAAAGTCCCGCCGCGCCAAGATAGACTCGGGAGAGTCTCCCGAGGACAACGCGCCGTGATTGGACCTGCGGACAGGACGCCTATTGTTTGCCTTGCCCGGCGGTTTCGCGTTGCACGCCGGCGAGGGGGGAGCGGCCGTAGCGGACTTGGATGTACTCGACCCAGGCGCGGGCCACGGTGGAGGGCCACTCGTCGTCCTTGAAGTCGGGCGTGTTGGCAAAAATGTCTTTCGGCAACTCCAATAGCCAATCGTTGGTGCCCTCCTTGACAACGAACGCGGCTAGCGGGATGGGATGGCGTCGACGCGCGTGGTCGTCGCGCAACTGAAACACGGCATAGGCCACCTGCCCCGGCTGCTGCGCGAGGCAGAAATCGACGATTGTGCCAACCTTAACGTCCTGCTTGGGGTTGACGACGGGAACCTCCGTCTTGGCAGTTACAACAAATACTTGCGAAGGCTCATCGGACTCCTTCGGCTCGAGTTCGGGTTTTTCCCGTGCAATGGCCTCTTTGGCAAACACCACGTCGCCGCGTCGCTCGGTCCAACTGATCTGGTCCGGCAGGACGGTCAGCGTCTCCTTCTTTCCGCCCTGCTTTGGTATTTGGATCAAGTAGTTGGCAACCTTGCCCTTTCCAACATCGAGCGCCACGCTCTCGATCTTGCCGATCGCCGTTCCGTCCGCGGTTTTTACGAGTTGCCCGATCAGCCCCCGCACGGAGCGCACCATGCCGAGCTTGGGCTCCAGGTTCTTGTTGCGGGAGGGCTGCTCGGGTGCCACCGGTTCATTGGCATGGGCGGGAACCAGGAAGCTGAGTGATACTGCAAGGACAAGCGAGAGCTTACACATTGAAACCTCCAGTGGAAGAACCTCTTCCGGATGCGGCACATTGCATGCCACGGCGGTTTGATCGCAGTGAGCTTCTAATAACTGGCTGCCGGGCAGTCAAGTTGGTGCCGCTATTGCCAGTCCAGCAAGTCTTGGATGCCGCGCAACGGAACTTCAACCCAGTCAGGGCGGTTGTTTAACTCGTACTGCAATTCATAGAGTGCCTTCTCCAACAGGAATATCCCCAGAAGCGTAGAGAGCTGTTCGCGCGAGCGTGGGACAAAAGGCGCGTCGGCGGTTGTGCCGAGATAGGCTTTGAGAAAGGCGCCCGAGGTCCAGCGACGCCATCGCGCTGCCGCGGCGCGCAGCCGACCTTCATCGTCCGCACTGACGGCCTGATTGGCCATGTACCGCATCACCGAGGCGTGGGAGACGTAATCGATCGAGCGGATCATGCCCGCCACGTCGATCAACGCCGAGCGTTTGAGCCGCCGCTCACCCAGCGCGCGAGCCGGCTCTCCTTCGAAATCCATGATCACGTAATCTTTGCCCGTGAACAGCACCTGCCCCAGATGGTAATCGCCGTGACAGCGAATGCGATCGGCCTGGATCTTGACTTGGCGCATGCCCTGGAAGCGATCGAGCAAATCGCGTTCGCGCCCCAGAATGTGCTGTGAGATCTCGGCGGCCGCCGGTGACAACGTCGGCTGCTGCTTGCGTAGTAACTGCAGCGCTGTGGCGGCCAGCTTTCGCAGCGATTGATAACGCGACCGCTGATAGAGCTGCGTAAACGGCTCAGGCGAGAATGCCTCGATCTCCGGGTGGCCGGCAAGCGCCAGGTGCATCTCTCCCGTGCGAGTGCCCAACAATTGGGCGGCGGAGAGGTAGCCGCCGGTTCGCTCGACGAGGTCCCGCGGGATTTCCAACTGGGTCAACTCAACGAGCCCGCTGATGTTCTGCGAAGCTTGATCCACCTGCTCGGGCGGACGTTGGGCCAGATCTTGCTCCAGGTAACGGCTCAAGGCTTCGCGGGCCTGCTTCCAAGCGGTGCCCTGATTCGGCACGAATTCGTGCAACAGGGCCACGATCAGCGGCTCCCGCGCCGCGCCGGCCAGCTCCAGCGCTCCCACGATCGGCGGCGCATGGGGAAAGCCCGCCACCTCGGTCAAGAAGCGGCCGACCTCCCAATCCGGGTGCTCGCCCGCCTCCACGCGCCGCAAAAGCTTCATGATCAGCCGGTCGCCGAAGGTAATCGAGCTATTGCTCTGCTCATGATGTCCGACGGTGGGCGTAAGCTCGGAGTAATGTCCATTACGGGAGCGTGCCAAGGTCCCGGCGGTCAAGCCGCGCAATTCCACGCCATTGGTCTTGATGCGCCGCTTGCGGACGATGGCCTCCAGCAGCTCTTTGCCGAACGAGGCCTCGGCCGTCGCGTCGTACAGCACGCCGGTTGTTTCGGAGCGGCGCAACAGCAGGTCGGCAACCACCAGACCTGGATTCGAATCCAGCAAACGCAGCGCGGCATCGCCTACGGCAAAGGCCAGTGGAAGAACGTACAATTCGGCTTCGCCCTCAAAGTAATCGACCTTTAGAAGCGTCAGGTAGGACGTGGCCTGTCCCTCCCCGGTCATGGGTATTGTCTGCCGCAACTGCACCCCTTGAATCTCACGCGCCTTGCCGCCAAACCAGCGGCGCGATTGCAAGAACGCTGGCAAGGCCCGCTCCAAACGGCTTTTGGCCCCGCCGAGGAAGACCTCGGTCCAATCTTCGGCCACGATCAGCCGCGGCTTCTCGGCCCCTTCGGCTCCGCGCGTTTCGGTCGACTGTCCCTTGAGAAGAAACCAGTGGAAAGTGAACGGCCCTAACGTCAGCAGATAGGGCTGAGTGCCGATACGCGGGAACTTCGTGCGACCGAACAGCTCCATCGGCCGCAACCCATGATAGCGGGACAGATCGAGCTCGCAGAACTGACTGAATCGCGACAGATTGGCCACCACCAGAATTGTTTCGTCTTCGTGGGTTCGCAAAAACGCCAGCACTTTGGCATTCTCCGGCGTGAGGAACTCCAGCGCGCCGCGGCCAAACGCCGGATGAAGCTGGCGGATGGCAATCAGCCGCTTCATCCACCACCACAGCGAATGCGGATTGTTTCGCTGCGTCTCGACATTCACGCTTTCGTAGTGGTATTCAAAATCGATGATCGCCGGCAGATACAGCTTCTGCGGATTCGCCCGCGAGAACCCGGCGTTGCGATCGCTGCTCCATTGCATGGGCGTGCGCACGCCGTCGCGATCTCCAAGAAAGATATTGTCTCCCATGCCAATCTCATCGCCGTAGTAAATGACCGGCGTCCCCGGCAAGGAAAGCAACAAGCCGTTCATCAATTCGATCTTGCGGCGGTTGTTGCCCAACAGCGGCGCCAAGCGGCGGCGAATGCCCAGATTGATGCGGGCCTCGCGATCCAGCGCGTACACGCGATACATGTAATCCCGCTCTTCGTCGGTCACCATTTCCAGCGTGAGCTCGTCGTGATTGCGAAGGAACATTACCCATTGGCAGTTGTCCGGAATTTCCGGCGTTTGCTGCAAGATATCGACGATGGGGTAGCGGTCTTCCATGTGAATGCCCATGAACAGCCGCGGCATGACGGGAAAATGGAAGGCCGTGTGGCATTCGTCCCCTTCGCCGAAATAGGCCACGGCATCCTCGGGCCACTGATTTGCCTCCGCCAGAAACATGCGCCCCGGGTAATGCTCGTCGACGTGGCGACGGAGCTGCTTCAGGAAGACGTGCGTTTCCGGCAGGTTCTCGCAGTTGGTGCCCTCGCGCTCGAACAAGTAGGGAATTGCATCGAGCCGCAGCCCATCGACACCCAGTTTGAACCAGAAATCCATGGCCTGCGTGGCCGCCGCTCGCACTTGCGGATTGTCGAAGTTCAGATCGGGTTGATGCGAATAGAATCGATGCCAGTAGTACGCCTTGGCCACCGGATCCCAGGACCAGTTGGAGAGCTCGAAATCCTGAAAGATGATCCTCGCCTCCTGGTATTTTTCGGGCGTATCGCTCCACACGTAGAAATCCCGCTTCGCGCTGCCGGCGGGCGCGTGCCGGGCTCGCTGAAACCAGAGGTGCTGATCCGACGTGTGGTTGAGCACCAGCTCCGTCACCACCCGCAGGCCGCGGGCATGCGCCTCCCGCAGGAAAGTGGTGAAGTCCCGCAGCGTGCCATAGGAGGGATGCACCTTGCGGTAATCGGCGATATCGTAGCCATCGTCCTTCAAGGGCGACGGATAGAACGGCAACAGCCACACGACCGTGGCCCCCAGGTCCTGCAGGTAATCGAGCTTCTGCGTCAGGCCGGCAAAGTCTCCGATGCCATCCTGATTGCTGTCGCAAAATGCCCGCACGTGAAGCTGGTAGATTACGGCGTCCTTGTACCACAGCGGATCAGATGGAGCCGTATCCTGCTGGGCCTTGGAACGAGCATCGGTTTTGCGTCGGGCAACAGTCGCGGTGGCCATAGAGTGACTCAAAGAGTGAGCTGGTCGTTACAAGTAGTACTCAAAGTCCTGCTCGCGCCGCGCGCCGCGGCGAAGTTGAAACAGCCGGGCCGGCAAATGCCGTGGGTTGAGTTCGATGAACTGTCGCCGGCCTTGCCAGACGCGCAGGTCGCCGCTGAAGAGCTCGGTCACGGCATACGAATCTTCGCTCAATCCGAGCGCTTCCTGATCGATCTCCAGCGTGCCGGATTGAGTCGCGTGGGGATCGAGGTTTACCACCGCCAGCACCATGTCAGTGCCATCGCTCGTGTGCTTGCTATAGGCGATCAGTTGCTCGTTGTCGATTGTGTGAAACCGCAACGCGGCATCGCTCTGCAAGGCAGGGCTCTCTTCGCGGATACGATTTACCCTGGCGATGAACTCTCGCAGGCTGTGCGGCGCGTGCAAATCACGCTGGCGAATCTCGTACTTCTCGCTATCCAGATACTCTTCGCTGCCGGGCTGCCGCGACTGGTGCTCGCACAGCTCGAAGGCGGGACCATAAATGCCATAGCTCGCGCCCAGCGTGGCGGCCAGCGTGAGGCGAATCATGAATGCCGCCCGTCCGCCGGCCTGCAAGAACTCGGGCAGGATGTCGGGCGTGTTAGGCCACAGATTCGGTCGGAAAAAATCCCGCACCTCCGGCCGCGTGATCTCGTGAAGATACTCCGTCAACTCGCGCTTGCTGTTGCGCCAGGTGAAGTACGTGTACGACTGCGTGAATCCCAAGCGCGCCAGTTCGTACATCACCGCCGGACGCGTAAACGCCTCGCTCAAAAACAGCACCTGCGGATGCTCGGCCTTAATTGTGCCAATCAGCCATTCCCAAAAAGCGAACGGCTTTGTGTGCGGGTTATCGACTCGAAAGATGTCGACGCCCTGATCGATCCAATGCAGCACAATGCTCCGCAACTCTTGCCACAACGCTTGCCAGGCATCGCACTCGAAATCGAAGGGATAGATGTCCTGATACTCCTTCGGCGGATTCTCTGCGTATTGGATCGACCCGTCCGGCCGATGGCGGAACCATTCGGGATGCTCCTGCACATAGGGATGATCGGGCGAGCATTGCAGGGCCAGGTCGAGGGCGATCTCCAGCTTGTGCTCGCGGGCCGCGGCCACGAGCGCGCGAAAATCTTGCAGAGTGCCCAACTCGGGGTGAATGGCCTTATGCCCCCCTTCGATTGCGCCGATAGCCCAGGGACTGCCGGTGTCTGCCGGCTGCATGACTCCCTGCTGCGTGTCTCTCAGCCGCGCGGCGACCGCGTTATTGCGCCCTTTGCGATGCGTGCGTCCGATGGGATGGATCGGCGGCAGGTACAGGACGTTGAAACCCATCTCGCTCACGTAAGGGAGCCGGTCGATCACGTCGCGGAGTGTGCCGTGAGCGCCGGTTTGCGAAGAGCAGGATCGTGGAAACAGTTCGTACCAGGCGCTATAGCGTGCCCGCGCGCGATCGACCACGACTTCCAGATCGCGAGGATATCGGCTCACGTGGCGACGAAGAGCGAACTGGGCCATCAGGTCGCGCAGATCTTCGCCTAGGGCTACGCTGACGCGCCACGGCAAGTCGAAATCGCCGGTGAGTTTGCCGGCCGCTTCGCTCAAGCGTGCTTGCGCCTCTCCCGTGGCGTTGGAGGCCGCTTCGCGGATCAACTCGGCCCCCACAAGCATCTCGGAGGCCCCGAGCTTTTCGGCCTGCTGCCGGCGCACCAGATCGCGCCGCCACGTGCCGAAGCGATCGACCCAAGCCTCCGCCGTATAGTGATAACGCCCCTCTTGCCGCACTTCGAACGCCGCCTGCCAAATGTCGGCTCCCAGGGGTAGCATGGGCGACGTGTGCCAATCGGCAGCCTTTTCGTGCCGGTAACGCAAGGCGCAGGCCACCAAGTCATGTCCATCGGCGAGTGCCGTGACGCGGGCTGTCACGCTTTCGCCCACACAGCGCTTGATCGCAAACCGGCCAGCCTCCAACTCCGGCGATAGCTTCTCCAGCACAACCCGCCGTGGACCGGGTGTTTGAGCGAATTCGCGATCGGCTTGCGGGGAGGTCATTCCAGTCTGAGCGGCGAAGAAAGTGAGTTGGAACCTGCCAAGCTGGACGGAGACAAGCCTCCTCGCGGCCGCAGTTTGAGCCAAGTACACTTTGGGCAAAATCAATGCCGCCGGTGAAGCGCTCGATTCTTTGGGCCCTGCCCTCGGCATGCTTGTTGCCCCTTGCGTCCGGCCGTTCCCGCCCAACCTAACATGCGTGTCACGGAGCGCACAATGCGAGACAGCGATCAGCCAATTCGCTATGCGGTCGTGGGACTGGGGCATATCGCGCAAGCGGCAGTGCTCCCGGCGTTCAAGAACGCACGGCAGAACTCCAGCGTCACGGCACTTGTTTCCAACGATCCGGAGAAGTTGCGGGAGTTAGGCCGGCGCTACAAGGTTCGCCACTTATACTCGCACGAAGAGTACGATGCGTGCCTGCAGAACGAGGAAGTCGACGCCGTCTACATCGCACTACCCAATCATCTGCACTGCGACCGCACTGTCCGAGCCTGCCAGGCATCCAAACATGTGCTGTGCGAAAAGCCGCTGGCCGTAACCGAAGCAGATTGCCGACGGATGATCCAGGCAGCCCAAACGCACAACGTGCGGCTGATGACCGCCTACCGGCTGCACTTCGAAGAGGCGAATCTTACGGCGATGGAACTGCTTCGTTCGGGCGCCATCGGCGAGCCCCGTATTTTTCGTTCGGGCTTCAGCATGCAAGTCAAGCCGGGCGATATTCGGGTGCGGCGTGAGACCGGTGGCGGGACGCTGTACGATATCGGCATCTATTGCATTAATGCGGCACGTTATCTGTTCCGTGATGAGCCGGTCGAGGCCGTGGCGTTTAGCGCTAACTCGGAGGACGATCGGTTTACCGAGGTCGACGAGATGACTTCCGCCGTGCTGCGATTTCCCAACGCCCGGTTGGCCACGTTTACCTGCAGCTTCGGCGCGGCCGATGTTTCGTCTTACCAGGTGATCGGCACCGAAGGAGACTTGCGCGTCGAGCCGGCCTACGAGTACGCGGGCAAGCTGGCCCACCATCTGACGCGGGAAGGCAAAACTAAGAAGCATGTCTTCTCCAAGCGCGATCAGTTTGCGGCCGAGCTGCTGCACTTCTCGCGCTGTGTGCAAGAGGGACGCGACCCCGAACCGTCCGGCTGGGAGGGATTGGCCGATGTGCGCATCATCGAGGCGCTCTATCGCTCCGCTGAAGCCGGCCATCCGGTGCAGTTAGACCCCCTGCCCATCCGCTCTCGCCCCACGTTCGAACAAGAGATTCATCGGCCGGCGGTCTCGGAACCCGAGCTGGTGCATGCGGAAAGTCCGACCATGTGACATTTCGCGGACGCCGCGGGAGAAACTATGTGGCTTAAATGGCTACCGTGGAAGTATGTGGTCAAACGCGTGGCCCGCGCGCGGGGTTTTATCGATCCCATTACCGTGCTCTCGCACTTGCATCGCTTTGCGCAGCCAGCCGAAGTGGCAGCGCCGCTGGAACTGCTGCGGGCGGGCGTTGTCTTTCACGCGCGCGGATTGATGAACACCGGCGCCATTCAGCACAATCTCGATTGGGTCTGGCCCTACTGGGTCGATCGTCAGTTCGATCCGGCCGATCCGGCGTTCATTCCGCGGGCCTTCTCGATCACGCACGTCAACCTTACGCATCGCAATTGGACGGCTGTGGGCTTGCCCGATTGCGAGCGGATGCCGATTGTCGATCCGCGCGGCCTGGTCACGCCGTTTTGGGACGGCTGGTCTCTGGATGGTTGGATTGTGACCGGCGGGACAGAGCCTCTGGTGCCGGCCCGTTGCCTGGAGGCCCAGCAGCATCTGGAGTGGGCGGTGCCCGATTGCCTGGCAGTCGATACCGAGGTCACCCAGGGCGGGCTATCGCTCAAGCAGCGAGCTTACGTCGAGCGCGAGGAAGGTCAACCCGTGTGCGTGCAGGAGTTGTGCGGCTGGTCGGACGTGCCGGCGTGGCTGGTAGTGTCCCTGCGACCGTACAATCCCGAGGGGGTGAGCTTCGTACACGAGGTCGAGCTGCAAGACAACGATCGGGGCTGGCTTGTCGATTCCGAGCGGAGCGTGCAATTCAGCGCGCCGTGCGATCGGCATCAGCTCTCGGCCTACCACGAAGGCGATGTTTTCGCGCAATTGCCGCGCGCGGGAACGGCTCGCAAGCTGCAATGTGATGTGGGCATGGTCACGGCGGCGGCGCTGTTTGCCTTGAAGCCCGGCCAGCCGCGACAGATTACGATTCGCACGCCGCTGGAGGTTTCGGCCTTGGCGCAGCCATCGGCCAGTGAAGCGCCCTCTTGGCAACAGGCATTGCGGGGGCATGCGGTGCTGGAGATTCCCGATGAGCAAATGCAGTTTCTGTACGATGCCGCAGTCCGCACGCTGATTCTGCATTCGCCGCTGGATGTGTACCCCGGCCCGTACACCTATAAACGCTTCTGGTTTCGCGATGCCGCCTTCATCCTGCACGCCATGCTGGCGGTCGGGTTGCACGCGCGGGCGCGGCGGGCCATTGAACGCTTCTGGGCCCGGCAGACGCATGCGGGTTACTTTCTCTCGCAAGAAGGCGAATGGGATTCCAACGGCGAAGCGCTGTGGATTCTCGATCGCTACTGCCAGTTGAGCGGCGTCG
>JBGTDH010000862.1:0-2415 GCA_041748435.1 Pirellulales bacterium | reverse complement strand
AGATCGATCCCGCGGATATTGTTCCAAACGGCCTTGATCGTCCCGCTCGGGGGCGCCCCTTTCGCAGCGAAATCGAACTCGTATTCGCCGAAGGAAGGATAATCGGGCACGAGGCAGACGTAGCCCCGCTCGGCCAGATCGTGGGCGTAAGGGTGCCGGGTGTGATCGCCGATGCCCGCGGGTTCGTCTTTGCCAACCTTTGTTGTTTGATGCAGGCAGAGCATGGCCGGCGCCGCCTTCTTGAGATTCTTGGGAATCAACACATAGGCGGGCACGCGATCGCCCGGCTCGGCCAGATAGGTGAGCTTCGTGCGCGTATATTCGCCAGCATCGACCGATTCGAGCCGCCGCACGTCCAACGGCACGCGACGCGATGAATCCGGCAAAGGGCCGGCGATGGCCTGGAATGCCTCCAGCACATGGGCGCGGCGCCGCGCCCAATCTGCGGGCGTCTTAATCGGCTGGCTACGGCCGGCATCATCCATGTACGTAAGCAGGCGCGCGTGATCTTCATACTCGGGTGTCTCGATCGCGCGGGCCGGCGTCGCATCGGCGGGAGACTGGCTCACGAGCAGGTTCTCAAACCAGTAGACTCCGCTGCGGCCCGCGGTCACGAGATCCAAGTCGCCATCGGCGTCCAGATCGACAAGCTTGTTGTCCAGATCGAAGCCCGCCTTGTCTGAGGAGATGGTGCTGCGTTTCCAGGCACGCGTGGCGGAATCGAACTGGTAGGCGTAGATTACCAGCGGATCCCATTCGCCCAGGTCTTTGCCGTCGTGCCCGAGGTAGCGTTTGCCCGCGACGAGCTCCGGGCGGCCGTCGTTGTCCAGATCGGCAACTTCGATGGTGTGCGGCTGTGTCCAGGACGTATCGATCGTGTGCGTGATCCAGTTCCGATGTGAGCTGCGGTCGCCCGGCTTCGCGGGAACCTGCTCGAGCCAGCACACGCCGCACGAGTGGCCGCGGCCCCAGACGATATCGCTGTCTCCGTCGGCGTCGACATCCCAGACCAGGATGGGAATGCTGGCGTCGCGGCCGAGGTTGAACTCGCCATGCCAGGTCCATGTTCCTTTCCGCCGATCTTCCGGCGCTTCCGCCCAGCCCGTGGGTCCGATGACATCGCCGCGGCCGTCTTTGTTGACATCGCCGAAGCCGACGCCATGCCCGACCACTTGCGGTGGCAGATTGTGCCGGAGCCAGCGCACGGCCGACTTGCCGGCGGCGCGGTCGAGGCGGAATTCCCACCAGGCGGCGAAATCGCGACCGTTGGGCAAAATGTCGAGCCGGCCGTCGCCATCCACATCGTAGGAGCGGCCGGTCTCCATCGGCCCTGGCTTCTCGATCACATGTTCCGTCCACGCGCCCAGCTTCTCGCCCGGATGCTCGATCCAGGCCAGCTTCTCGCTGCGATAGTTGGCGGTGACGAAATCGGTCCAGCCATCTCCGTTGATATCCATCGGGAGGCAGGAATAATCGTCGTAGCGCCCGCGAATGAACTCCACCTCCCGCACCACATGCTTCTTCCATGACGGGGCCTCGTACCAGGCCGCGCCCGTGACGATATCCAGCTTGCCGTCGTGATTCACATCCATGGCAGCGCACGCCGCCAGTTCCGAACGGGCATCGACCTCGTGCCGCCGGAACCGCAGTTCGCCGGCCTTGGAAACCAGAGGCATGCTCACCAGCAGAAGGAGCAAGATGGGGCGCAGCGGCATGGCATCCTCGAAGCGGAGAAGCGTGGTGTCAGAACTTCGCTCCAGAGTAGCGCGTGGCGGTTTCCCAAGCAAGCAGATCGTTCAATAACAACGGTTTCGAGAAGACGTGTGCCGCGCCCCAAGCCAATGCTCGCTGGGATTCTTCGCTGCGCGGGAAACTAAGTAAGACAACGACGGGCGCGGGATGCAGCGCCGCGATACAAGCCTGCAACTGCTGGTCTTCCCGCGCGCCGAGTGAATCACTGGCCCAGAGGGCAAACGAGACGTCGACCTGGTGTGGATATGCGGGATCAATCTGAATCCCGCGACGGCCCGATCGACTGAGGGCATCGAGGAGCAGCTCTGCCATTTCGCGGCACGGGGAACAAACGCCAACTGCGTCCGAGAGGACCTTCCACTTGTGACGGCCCAGCGTGATCAACAAGCGCTCTTCCGGCGCGGCAGTAACCGGCAGATTCCAATTGCCGGCTGCGCCGTCGCTCAGTGATTGCAGCTCGCGCGCAATCCAGGCGGGCCACTGATGCCAATACACTCGCTCCACGGCGGGCCAAGGGTGACCGCTGCGCGATTCGCCCTCGCACCAGGTTCCCAGCAGGCCCACGATGCGAGAAAAGGGGGCCACACGCCGCAACCGCTCGACATCGCGCGCAGGCAACTCGCCGGGGCGCGATTGCCACAGCACGATCAATGCCGGTGCCGC
>JBGTDH010000861.1:0-2179 GCA_041748435.1 Pirellulales bacterium | reverse complement strand
TCCGACCATCGATGGGCCATCGCTCAACTTCCTTGTATCCCCCCAAGGATGCGAGCAATCTAACCTTGCTCCCACGCCACACCAATAGCATTCCTAGCCCTCAGGCGGGCCGTTGTTATCTTTCGTGGGAGACGTTGCCATGCGCAAGAGCTCCGGGTTTACACTCGTTGAGTTGCTGGTTGTCATTGCCATCATCGGAATCTTGATTGCTCTTTTACTTCCCGCAGTCCAGGCCGCCCGCGAGGCCGCCCGGCGAACCCAATGCAGCAACAACCTCAAGCAGCAAGGTCTGGCCTTGCACAACTACCACGATGCCAACAAGGTCTTCCCCTCGGGAACGGTGTCCCATGGAGTCTGTTGCAGCGCACTCAGCGACATGGTCTGGACCATTGCCATCTTGCCGTATATGGAACAGGAGGCCACGAGCGATCAGTTCAACTACAACCTGCCCATTGAGGACGCGGCCAACAACTTCATTAAGACCAGAAAGATCACCTCCTACGCCTGCCCGTCCGACACGTTTGCCAATGAGAATCTTGTGCCCGCGTCCGGGCCGCATAGCAATCGACAATACGTCACCAGTTCCTACCGCGGTATGGGCGGCGCGAACTATGCGCGCAACGGCGAATATGCGGATCGCCGCCAATGGGACAGCTCCGACCCCTTGACCGTGGGAACGACGGTTCCGGCGGAGATTACGGGCCTGCGCGGTCCATTGCACTGGGCTGGCCTCACGGGCACACCACTGCGCCCAAACAAGTATTGGAAACGCGATGATCGGGATTGGCGGCAAGTCGGCGAAAGTGTCTCCACGATCTTGGACGGAACCTCTAATACGCTGATGGTCGGCGAGTACACGACGCACACCGAGGCGCGGCGGCGAACTTTCTGGTCGTATGCCTACACTTCCTTCGCTATCTCCTCTGTGGGCGATCTCTCCGCGATGTTGCTGCCGGACTACCTCAAGTGCCGCGCCGCCTATAACGCCGCCGGCAGGGACGACAATCCGTGCAAGCGAGGTTGGGGGTCTCTGCACGCCGGGGGCGGCATGCAGTTTTTGATGTGCGATGGCAATGTTCGCACAATCTCTCAAAGCATCAGTATGCCGCTGTTGAAGAGTATTTCGTCGATCGCCGGCGGTGAAACGGTTACTGTTCCTTGATGTGGGAGGTCTGCTTCGTGAGTTTCTTTCTGTCGTCCGGACGCTCGGCGTTCGTCCTGTTACTCTGCGCTTCTTTCGTGGGCTGTGGCGAAACGCGCAGAGCGGCTAAGGTTTCCGGCATCGTTACGCTGGATGGCAAACCGCTGGGCGACATTGGAGTTGCCTTCCAGCCCGCGGAAATGCAGGTGAAGAAGGGGCCCATGGACGCGGTGACTTCCGCAGGTACAAGCGGCGCGGATGGCCGTTTTGAGTTACGCTTGAGCGATACCAACGAGCCGGGGGCTCTGATCGGAAAGCACACGGTGCGGTTCGCCGATCGGCTGGCGCTGCCGGCGGAGTCCAGCGATGCCGGGCCGTCTCCCGCGGCACCCAAGTCCCGTCTCCCGGAGCGCTACCTCAACGGCTCGGTCGAATTCGAAGTCCCCCCGGAGGGAACCGACCAAGCCGTCTTCGATCTTACGACGAAGTAGTCGGGCCGGCGGGCCACGTATCGGTCCAGATGCAGCCGGCCCAGGAGAAGCCCACGCCAAAGCCGATCACCATGCTGCGCTTGCCGGGAGTCAGGCGGCCGTCGCGACGCAGCGCATCGATCAAAATCGGGATGGTCGAGGAGACCGTGTTGCCGCAATCTTCCAGGAACATCGGCATACGGGCGAGGTCAAGTTCCAGCCGCAGCCGCAAGCGGTCCAGCATGAACTGCGTCGCCTGATGCATCAGATAGAGGTCGATCTCGTCGCGCGTCAGATCCGCGCGGCGAAGAATCTCATCGACCAGCTTGGGAATGCTCTCCTCGGTAAAGTTCACCAGACCGGGGCCATCCATATATAGGGCGCTGCGCCACCGCTGCCGCTTGCGGGGCTTGTGGGCTTGCTCCGGCGTTCGCCAGCCCCCTTTAGTCACCAGCAGCGCGTCGGCGCCGCGGCCATCGGTGCCGAAAGTGAAGGCCGACAGCGTGGCCGTCTCGCCCGCTTCGATGAGCGTGGCCGCGGCGCCATCGCCAAAGATGGTGCGCAGCGA
>JBGTDH010000860.1:0-2699 GCA_041748435.1 Pirellulales bacterium | reverse complement strand
GAGTCGCAGGATTAAGCGTCAGGATCCCGCAGCGTGCGGACCGCCTAAACCCGATGGAAGGAAAGGGAGCAAAGTGATGCACGAAATGACGGAGAAGTTCAGCCTCGTTCCGTTGACCGGGACGAAGGAAACCGCCAGCGGACCGGTGAACGTCACGCACCATATGTACCAGATCATGGACGAGGGCGTCCGCGTCGGCTACGTGGGCACCATCCCCGGCCAGCCCATCAACTTCATCCGCCGCTATCCCGAGGAATACCGGGCAGCGGTCGCCAAGTTCGTCGAATCGCACCAAGGCGCCACGCCCACGCGAATCAGCGAGCCCCCCTTCGTCCCGCCAGCCGAAGCCGAGGTGGAAGAGCAGCTCGTCGACGAGCTCGACTCGGCCGACGACGCGGGATCCGACGACGCGGACCCGTCAGCAGAGCCGCCGGAGTTACCGCCGGACAACGTCGCCGAGTAAGCCCTATTCAGCCCAGGAGAGGCGCACGGGGACGTGGAACGCGGAGCCGCATGGCAGCTCCCTCTCCGTGTCCCGTCCCCGTGCTTTGTTCCACAAGGAAGGATGCAATGTCACTCACTCGCGATCAAATCCGCTCCCGCCGAATCGGCACGATCAGCGTGCCCGTGCCGGAATGGGATGGCGACGTGCGCTTGCGACGGCTCAGCGCCCGCAAGCGGATGCAGCTCAATCACGACTTCGCCGGCCAGGAGCTGATCGGGCAGAAGGCCCTCGAATACTTGGCCCGCCTCAGCGTGGACACCGCCATCGACGACGACGGCGCGCCGCTCTTCACGCCCGAAGACGTGGAGTTCCTGATCGAGCACGATTGGCAGGTGCTGGAGCGGATCGCCAACGCCGCACTCGAGCACAACCGACTGAATGCCCAGATCCTGGAGGACGCCAAAAAAAACTCGTAGAGGAACCCCGCTGGCGCTTCCTGATGCGATTGTGCCGGGAGCTGGGGATTCAGCATCCCGACTTCCTGGAGATCGACGACGAGCAGTTGGCCGATTGGCTGGCGTTTCACGAGCTGGAACCGTTTGGGCAACCGTGGCTGCAAACGGGCCAGGTCGCGGCCGCCGCGCACAACGCCGTGATCGTGCTGGGCCGCCTGCTGGGATGCGTGGATGAGACAGCCCTGAAAAAGCTCTGGCAACGGGCGACCGACTTCATGCCGCAGCCGCCACAGAAAAGGAAACCGCCGCGGCTGCCGCGCAAACGACCGTGGGAAGAAGACTACCAACGCCTCCGCTACCTGCTTCGCTGCTAACCCCATAACGCGAGTTATACGATGGCCGTCGTCGGCACGCTCTCCGTCAACGTCCTGGCCAACACGGCCCCGGCCAAGGCCGGAATAGGGACGCTGCGGACCGAGATCGGAGGTCTCGGCGGCTACCTCCGGGGAATGTCCGCCACGCTGGCGCCGCTGGCCGCCGGGTTCGGGTTCAATGCGCTCGTGGAGCAGGCTCGCGACTTCCGCCGCGAAATGACCAGCTCGACGGCAGTGTTCGGGAATCTGACGGAAGAACAGACTTCCCGGCTTGAGAAGCAAGCCCAGCGCGTGGCGTTCGCCACCAAGTTCAGCGCCGCCGAAAGCGCGAAGGGTTATCGGTTCTTGGGACAGGCGGGCTTGAATGCCGAGCAGTCGCTCGCCGCATTGCCGATCGCCGCGAAGTTTGCTCAGGCCGGCATGCTTGATACGGCTGTCGCCACGGAGTTGCTCATTGACTCGCAATCAGCGATGGGCCTGCGCTCTAACGACACGCAGCAGAACCTGGAGAATATGACCCGTGTGGCCGATGTGCTGACCAAGGCCAGCGATCTTTCTACCGGATCGATAGAGTCCTTTAGCGCCGCACTGGCCAACGGCGCCGCGGCCGCCGGCCGCATCGCGGGACACGACCTGGAACAAGTCGTTGCCGTGCTGGCCGCATTCCACGAGCAAGGAGTCAAAGGGGAGGAAGCCGGCACGGCCTATGGGATTGTGATGCGCGATCTGCAAACCAAGGCCTTGGAAAACGCGCAGGCCTTCGAGGCTGCGGGAATCGCCGTGTATGACCAGCAAGGCGAGCTGCGGAACATGGCCGATGTTGTGGCCGACCTGCAGAACGGCCTTAAAGGACTCAGCGACGCTGCAAAGAAGCAATTCATCTTGGACCTGGGCATCACCGACAAGAGCGTCAAGAACGTGCAGATCATGCTCGGGATGGCGGACAAAATCCGCTGGTTTGAGCAGAACGTACGTGATAGCAGCGGCGCCACCGCAAAGAAGGCCGACAAGCAGCTCACCGAGTTTGAAAAGGGTCTGAACAAGGTGACTGCCGCGACGTCAATTCTTTCCAACGAATTGCTAGGGCCGGCGCTTGAGACCTTTGGAGGTGGGTTGGGGGGCGCGATCGAGTCTCTTGCCGGCATGCGGGGAGAGACGAGTCAAACCAACGCGCAGCTTGGTCTGTTCGCTGCGTCGTTGGGAGCCGGATTAGTAATCGTCCCAAAGATCGTCTCAGGAATTCGCATCATCGTCACCAGCCTGCGCTCGATGGCAACGGCCCAGGCAATCGTCCAAGCTCTCAGCGGGCCAGCAGGATGGGCCAGCCTGGCCCTATCAGTTGGCGTTGCCGCAGGCGCGGTTTACCTGGTCGACCAAGCCTTTGAGGGTTTGGACGCCAAGATGCAGGCCCAGCAGAAGACCACC
>JBGTDH010000859.1:0-3544 GCA_041748435.1 Pirellulales bacterium | reverse complement strand
TGACCCTCTCACCCCCTCATCTTGTCACCTTGTCACCTTGTCACCATGTCCCCACTCACTCACTTCGACGCCTCGGGCGCCAGCCGCATGGTCGATGTCGGCGGCAAGGAGATCACGGTCCGCTCCGCGCGGGCGTCGGGCGTGGTGCGGATGCAGCCGGAGACGCTGGCGCTGGTTCGCAATCGAGAACTGGCCAAGGGAGACGTTTTGGAGGTGGCCCGCTTGGCAGGCATCATGGCCGCCAAGAAAACGGGCGAGTTGATTCCTCTTTGTCATCCGTTGGCGTTGGATCGCGTGCAGATCAACTTCACGTTTCCCGATGCCAGCAGCGTGCGGATTGAGGCGGAGGTGGGCGTCACCGGCAAGACGGGCGTCGAGATGGAAGCCCTCACGGCGGTAAGCATCGCCGCACTCACCATCTACGACATGTGCAAGTCGATCGATCGCGGCATGACTTTCGCAGACATTCGCCTCGAAGAAAAATCGGGGGGCAACAGCGGCCACTTCATCCGGTCTTCCCAGCAAGCGAGTTGAACCGATGGCCTATCAGCCGCAGCAAGCCAGTAGCCTCTTGACGCGAGAAGAAATCGATCAGATGACAGGACCCGTGCTGTTGGAGTTCGGCGCCGCGTGGTGCGGTCATTGCACGGAGATGGCGCCGCGGCTTCAGGCGATTTTGGATCAGCGTCCCGGTTTTCCGCACATCAAGATCGAGGATGGCCCAGGCAAACCGCTGGGTCGCTCCTTCCGAGTCAAGCTCTGGCCGACCCTGGTCTTTATGCGCGATGGCCAGATGCTGATGCAGATGGCGCGTCCGCAAGACAGCGAAATCCGCGACGGTTTGGAGGCAATGGGTCTCTGAACGGCTTGAGGCCATGGGCCTCTACCGCTCGCTGTCTTGCTCGCTTGCGGGCCGATGCCTCGGCAGTTTCGCGCGAAAATCACCCAGGCTCTTCCATAGCGTCCGCTGATTCAAGTCGACCTCCGCCACGGCGACCGTGCCCCACTTCGTCGCTTGCGCGGCCGCGTGGCCCGTGTGATCGTAGACCGCGGAGATCATCCAGTTGCGAGACACGTCTTCGTAGGTGCTGCTGATCAGATAGACGTGATTCTCTGCCGCGCGGGCACGCGCCAGTTCGGGATTGCAGCCCCACACCGGCCACGCAATAACCTCCGCGCCCCGATTGGTCAGCTCGCGCGCCACCTCGGGAAAAAAGCCGTCGTAGCAGACCATCATTCCGAGCTTGCCGAAGCTAGTATCGAAGACCGGGTAATCGTTCCCCGGAGCTACGCCCCGATCGACTTCGCCCGTGGGCAGCGTCACCTTGCGATACTTGCCGGCCACCTTGCCATCGGGCGCGATCAGCACAGCCACGTTGTAAACCAGATGACGATCTCGCTCGTACAACCCGACCACGAGATACATGCCATGCTTCTTGGCAAGCTGGCCGAAGTACTCGGTCGAGGGCCCGGGAATCGGCTCGGCCACCTGGTCGGGCATCTTGTTCATGCCATAGTAGGTGAGCGTTTCTCCCAGCACGGCCAGATCGGCCTTCTGGCGGGCTGCCTCTTCAATCAGCGGGGCGAACAGGCGGCAGTTGCCTTCCGGCGTTTCGCCGCCGCGGGGCTGAAAGTGAATGGTCGCCAATCGCACCTTTCGCGCGGCGGGCGGATCGCACTCGGTCAGACTCGCATCGCTCCAGGTAATGCGGCCGCCAGCGGCCCACAGCAAGTGCAACTCCACGAGTGCCTGCGTGGCCCCTTGCGGCGCTTGATAGACGTCGGCGACTTGGGTCCAACCGGCGACGTCCGTCTGGCGATCCGCGGGATGTTCGGCTTCTGCCATGGCGCGAAACGTCGTGAGATAGGCTTGTGTCACGTTACGGTCTTCGGACACGCGTTTGCCTTCGCTGTCCAGCCAATTAATCTTGGCCAGCGCGCTGCGACGGGGCGAAGCCACATGCTGCGTGCGATACCAGGCCTCGAACCGATAATGCTTTTCGCCGGCGACGGGAACCCGCCGCGTCCAGGCGCCATGCAAGCCTTCGCGCTCATCGGCTTGAATCACAAGCGCTTCCCCGCCGCTGCGGCCACTGGTGCGCTCTAAGATAAACTGCGGACGCACTTCGTCTCGCGGCGATGTCGGCGTCCAGCCGTTTGTGTCGTCGGCCCGCGATAGAGGGAGCAGCGCGGTTGTCTGAAGAACGGCGATCCCGATGAGAAGGCGGCGTCGCATAGCGTGTTTTTCCTTAGCAAAATGAATCAGGCTTCGGCGAATACGGTTGTGACGACGGTCCCGATGCTGCCAATGTGTGCTTCCAGTGTATCACCCGGCTTAAGATACAACCCCTTCGCATTGCCGACACCTGCCGGCGTGCCGGTGGAAATGATGTCGCCCGGCTCCAACGTTACAAAGCTGGAAATGAATTCGATCACGGCGGCCACCGGAAAGATCATCAGGCCCGTGGAGGCGTCCTGCTGCGTCTGGCCGTTAAGCGACAGCCGCATGGGCAGCGTCTGCGGGTCGGGCAGTGCATCGGCCGAAAGGATGCAGGGCCCGCAGGGGCAGAAACTGTCGTGCCACTTGCCGTGCTGCCAATCAAAGAACGCATCCTTCTCCCGCTTCTTGCGGCCGGGGTTGGGCCGGAACTTGCGATCCGAAATATCGTTGAGCACCATGTAGCCGGCCACGACCGAGAGTGCGTCCGATTCTTTCACATGCTTGCAGCGGCGTCCGATGACCACGGCCAGCTCCAGCTCCCAATCGATATGCGCGGGCGACACACGCGGAATTCGAATCGGCTGCCCCGGAGGGGTGAGCGTGGTCGAAGGGGGCTTCATGAACACGTAAGGAAAGGTCTCCTGGCGCTCGGAAGCTTGGCCGCCTCCTTCTTGAATGTGCTCGGCATAGTTTCCTGCCAGGAGCAGCAATTTGTTAGGCCGCGGAATAGGGACCAGCAGTTCGACGGACTTGGTTTCCAATTGCGCCGCGGCCGGCAACTGTCGAGCATTGCTTCCCATCCAGGCCGCTAACTTGCTGGCAAGAGCAAAGGCCTTCCCGCCGGGCAAGTAGTCCAGGATGTTGTCGCTCTGCGGCAGGCCGGCGAAATCAGATCCCGCGGCCTGGGCGGCTGCAGAAAGCGGCACGATCGCCTGCTCGTCATAGAATCCAATCTGATCGACGCCCTGAAATTGGTAGCGGCACAGTCGCATGCGATAGCTCGTGAGGGAGGGACGCGGTCGGCTCAAGAAGAGTCAACCTCCTCGATCCGAGGTCCCCTGTCAAGCTGTGGCGATCCGTCAGGCCCGGAGCGCTTCCAACGTGGCGGAGAGTTCGCCGAAGTGGAGGGGTTTCTTGAGGCAGTCGATGGCGCCGGCCGCGGCGGCGCGCAAAGAGACGGCGTCGTTGGAGGAGACAACCACGACCGGAATCGAAGCAAAGGCTTCGTCCCGTTTCTGCTCGCGCAAGAATTGCCACCCATCCATCTCCGGCATCATCAAGTCGAGCAGGATCAGGTCGGGTCGGAAACCGGATTGCAGCTGC
>JBGTDH010000858.1:0-3087 GCA_041748435.1 Pirellulales bacterium | reverse complement strand
GGTGGCCGGCCGGCTGCTCAAGAGCCGCTTGCCGGACAGCGACGTGCCCGTGTATCTGGTCCAGCAGGATCAGTATTTCGATCGGCCGGAGATCTATACCGTCGAGGGAAAAGATTACATCGACAACTGTGAGCGCTACATTTACTTCTCGCGGGCCGTGCTGGAAGCCATCCGGTTGTTGGACCTCGAGGTCGATATTCTGCACTGCAACGATTGGCAGACCGGGCTGATACCGGCGTACCTGAAGATCGTCTACCGCGGCCTCCCCGGCTATGAGCAGATCGCCACGGTGTTCACGATTCACAATCTGGCGTTCCAGGGGCAGTTCTGGCACTGGGACATGCTGCTCACCGGAATCGATTGGAAGTATTTCAACTGGCAGCAGATGGAATTCTTCGGCCATTTGAACCTGATGAAAACGGGCCTGGTGTTTGCCGATGCGCTGAACACGGTCAGCCCGCGGTATGCGCAGGAGATCCAATCTTCGCCGCTTGGATGCGGGCTGGAAGGCGTGCTCTCGCAGCGGCGGAAGGTGCTCTCGGGCATCCTCAACGGCGTCGATTATCGCGAGTGGAACCCTGCGATCGATGCACATTTGCCGGCTGCGTATACGCCGGAAACAGTGAAGGCAGGCAAGGCCCGCGCCAAGGCGGAGCTGCAGCAGGAGTTGGGACTCGAGACGCGTCCCGAGGTGCCGCTCGTTGGCTTTGTCGGACGGCTCACCGATCAGAAAGGGGTCGATCTGATCGCCAACGTCATCCAGCAATGGGTTCACACAAACGATCTTCAATGGGTGATTCTGGGCACGGGCGAGCCGCGCTATCATCAACTCTTCCAGCGCCTGGCCGATCTCTACCCGCGCAAGGTGGCCGTGCGATTGGAATTTGCCAATCGGCTGGCGCACCGGATTGAGGCCGCGGCCGATATGTTCCTGATGCCCAGCTCGTTCGAGCCCTGCGGACTCAGTCAGCTTTACAGCCTGAAGTATGGCACCGTGCCCATCGTGCGGGCCACCGGCGGCCTGGCCGACACGATCACCGATTGCACACCGGAAACACTGGCCACCCGCACCGCCACTGGTTTCAGCTTCCGCGAGTACAGCGCCTTGGCTCTTTCCGATACTCTGCGCCGGGCCTGGGACGCCTACGCCAACGCATCGATCTGGGATCAGTTGATCGCCACCGGAATGCAACAGGATTGGTCGTGGAATCGCAGCGCGCGGCAGTACGCGGCGCTGTACGAAGAGACGTTGGCGCGCGTCCGGCAAGCGGTGCTGGTGTAAGGTTGAGGTTAGCCCGACGCGCGAGCGAGGAAGTTTGTAGGCGGTGGTTCAACAGGCGGGCAAGGGAGTGTCATGCACGATGTCTCGCTGGCGATTCTCTGGCATCAGCATCAGCCGTATTATCCGGACGATGTCGGCCGAGAGAATCCCATGCCCTGGGTTCGCCTGCATGGCACGCGGGACTACTGGGGCATGGCCCAGCTTCTGAAGGAGACGCCCGAGTTCCAGTGTACGATCAACCTGGTGCCCAGCTTGCTGGTGCAACTGGCCGGCTACACCGAGCAGGGTCATGAAGACACGCACCTGCGAGTCTCTAAGCTCCCGGCCGATGGCCTGAACGAAGAAGATCTGCACTTCCTGCTGGATAACTTCTTCATGGTGCATGCGGATCACAACATCCGCCCCTACGCACGTTACTTCGAGTTGTATAAGAAACGCGGCCTCTCGGTCGATCCGGCCTCGCGGGCAGCCCGGCGCTTCAATTCTCGCGACCTGATCGACCTGGTGTGCTGGTCCAACCTGGCGTGGATGCACCCGCTGGCCTTCGAGCGCGATCGCGATCTGGCGGAGTTTCGGGCCAAAGGCCGGCACTGGACGGAGAGCGAAAAGCAGTGGCTGCTCGACAAGCAGATGCAACTGCTCAAGGAGATCGTGCCGCTGCATAAGGAGCTGGCGGATCGCGGACAGGTCGAGCTGACCACCACGCCCTTCTATCACCCGATCCTGCCGCTGTTGTGGGACAAGCGGCTGACGCGGCAGGCTATGCATCACGCCGAGTTGCCGCGGAAATTGGACTCCTACGCCAAAGATGCCGAGTGGCAGATCCGCGCGGCGGTCGAGCATCATGAGAAGGTCTTCGGCAGCAAGCCGCGCGGTATGTGGCCCTCCGAAGGTTCCGTTTGTCAGGCGATCATTCCCGCGTTGGCCGCGGCCGGCATTCAATGGATCGCCACCGATGAAGAGATCCTCTCCGCCAGCACCGATGGCTGGGTGGCGCGGGATTCCAACGGCTTTCTCCGCAACCCGGAGATGCTATATCGGCCGTGGCGCGTGGAAGAGAAAGGCTCGCCGCTGGCGATCGTGTTCCGCGATCATGCGATGAGCGATTCCGTAGGATTCCACTATCAGCGCTACGCGCCGGAAGCGGCCGTCGATGATTTTATCGGCAAGCTGGAAGCAATCGGCCTCGCCACAACGGCCAATGCCGGGCACCGGCCGACGCTGGTGAGCATCATCCTGGATGGCGAAAACTGCTGGGAGTATTATCCCAACAGCGGCGTCGAGTTCCTGCGAACGCTCTATCGCCGCGTGGTCAAGCATCCGCGCATCGCGCCGGTGCGGTTTGGCGATTACATCGAGCGGCATCCGCCTACCGACAAGATCGGGCACCTGTTCGCCGGAAGCTGGATCAGCCACAACTTTGCGATCTGGATCGGGCAGGACGAGAAGAACCGCGCCTGGGACGCGCTGCACGAAACGCGGCAGCATTTGCTTACCGTGGAAGCCGCCGGCGGCAAGACGCGTGAGCAACTCGCGCGGGCCTGGCGAGAGATGCACATCGCCGAAGGGAGCGATTGGTTCTGGTGGTTCGGCGATACGCACACCAGTTGTCAGGACGCCGTATTCGATCGCCTGTTCCGCAAGCATTTGCAGAACGTGTACATCGAACTGGGCGATCCCGCGCCGGGAGAGCTTTCCCGGCCGATTGCCCGCGTGCATGCCCAGGCAAAGCTCTACACGGAGCCCACCAGTTTGTTAAACGTGAAAGTCGACGGGCGCCGCACCTACTTCGAGTGGCTCAACGC
>JBGTDH010000857.1:0-10069 GCA_041748435.1 Pirellulales bacterium | reverse complement strand
GCGCTGCGCAGCGAGTCCGGCACACCGGCGGGATCGACCTTCCACGCGGCCCCGGTGAGCGCCTGATTGGCGGACGCCTCGATCTCCGCCCAAGTGCCCGGCCGCCAGGTTCCATCGGCCATTAGCAGCCGCACCTGGTAGATGTTCATCAGGCTGATCTCGCCCACGCTGGAGGCTTTCTCAAACTCCCGCGTTGGGTCCAGCATCACCGGCCACGTGATTCGATTGGCTTTCACATACTGTTCCATGTCTGGCCGCGTCGTGCCCGAGCTAACGCCGATGAATAAGATCGGCTTGCCGGAATACTTCTGGGCCGTTTCCATCAAGGAGGGCCACTTCTCCCGACAGCGCGGGCACGTTTCCTCGAAGAACCACAAGAAGGCCGCTTTGCCCTGAAGATTGGCCTTCGACAACGGCGGCGAGTTAATCCATAGCGCCGGATTAGCGGGAAGTTCGGCGATCTTGGGCGCAACCTGCGCCAAAGCGGCATGAACACCGATGCTGTACAGCGCTACTCCTAGCAACCAGTGTCGCCTCGTGTTAACGGATCGCAGATGGTACATGGGCAAGTCTCATCCAAGAAATACGGTCGACCTCATTATGCCGTACTCGCGGGTGGAGGCAAGTTGATGCGAGGAAGTCTTGATCTCGCCGCCTTTTCAAGGAGGAAGTATAATACCTGTGGGCACATTCCACGATCGGGAGGACACGTCAGGCATGCAGGACAACCTGTTGAACTCCATGAAAATGGACCGCACGACCCTTTCGATCTCGACCCTGGCCAACGAAGGTGATGACCGCGAGCACTGGCGTCGCGCCACACCCGAAGAGCGACTCTTGGCATTGGAGTTCATGCGACAGGTCTGTTATGGCTACGATGCAACTTCCGGCCGACTTCAAAGACTTCTTACAACTGCTCAACTCGGAGCAGATTGAGTATCTGCTCTTGGGAGGCTACGCGGTGGGCTTTTATGGCTATCCGCGGGCAACTGCCGATATGGACATCTGGGTGAGCATTGCCCCAGAGAACATCAGCCGACTGAAGATTGTCCTGTGCAAGTTCGGCTTCTCCGCCGCATCGCTATCGGAGGATCTCTTGAGCCAGCCTCGCGAGATCCTACGAATGGGCGTTCCCCCCTTGCGAATCGATGTGCTTACCAGTCCGTCGGGAGTGGAGTTTGCATCTTGCTATTCCCAGCGGACGCTAGCCAAGATCGATGGGATCTCTGTGAGCGTCATCAGCCTTGTAGACCTCAAAGCGAACAAGGCAGCCAGCGGCAGATTAAAAGACTTGAACGATCTGCAGAACCTCCCCTGAGTGTTCTTGCAAACGGAGAAACGGTGAAGATTACCGCCATTGAGACGCACGTGTGTCATGCCCGGATGCGGAACTGGGTTTTCGTGCGCGTCTGCACCGATCAAGAGGGCCTGTGGGGCTGGGGCGAGGCGACGCTGGAGTGGCATACCCGCGCGGTGGTGGGCGCGATCGAAGACCTCGCGCAGTTGTTGATCGGAGAAGATCCCACGCGGATCGAGCATCTCTGGCAGATGATGTTCCGCCAGCATTTCTGGCACGGCACGGGCATCGTGAGCGGCACGGCCATCAGCGGCATCGATATTGCGCTGTGGGACATCCTGGGCAAGCTGCATGGCGTCCCGTGCCACAAGCTGTGGGGTGGCCCGGTACGCGACTACGTGCGCACCTACTGCCATCTGGGCGGCGGGCACATGGAAGAGATGTACGACATTGATCCCGCCGATGCTGGCCGCTTTGCCGATCTCGCTCGCCGCGCGGTCGAGGACGGCTTCACGGCGTTCAAGTGCATGGCCGTGCCGGAGACGATGTCCATCGAAGGCTTGCGGCCGCTAAGGTACGCGGAGAGCTGCGTGCGAGCGATGCGCGAGGCGGTGGGCGATGCGATCGACATCATGGTCGATTGTCACGCTCGACCCTCACCGCGGATGGGCCTGATGTTCGCCAGGGCCCTGGAGCCGTATGGACTGTACTGGTTTGAGGAGCCGTGCTGGCCGGAGAGTATCGAGGGCCTGGCCGAGATTCAACGGGCCGTGGCCACGCCGATTGCCACGGGGGAGCGGCTGGTGAGTCAGCACGCTTTTCGCGAATTGCTCGAGCGGCGAGCCGTGAGCATCTTGCAGCCGGACATCACGCACTGCGGCGGCTTGAGCGAAGCGCGGCGCATCGCGGCAATGGCGGAAGCGTATCGCGTGGCGCTGGCGCCGCATAATCCGCAAGGACCCGTCAGCACGGCGGCCAGCTTGGAGTTTGGCTTCGCCACGCCCAGCTACTTGGTTTGCGAAGCCGTGCATCTGGACGTCCCCTGGCGGCACGACGTAGTAAGCCAGAGCTTCACGGTCGAGCCGAAGGGCCGTATCGTTCGCCCGAGCACGAAGCCGGGCTTGGGCATCGAGATCAATCTGACGGAAGTGAAGAAGCATCCCTTTCAGCAAGAGGTCCTACAGCGCAGCTTCCTCCCAGACGGCAGCGTGACCGATTGGTAGCGACGGCCTGTTCAGCTCTGCCCACACGGAACGGATGGAGCCATAGGCGCCCCAGAAGGAGATCAAGAGGACGACGAGCATAATCAGGTTTTCCCACCAGCGGTTACGATATTTCGCGCCGATGTAGCGCGGGCTGGCGGTGATCCAGAACAGGCCGGTGGCCATAATCGGAACGAGCATCACCTGGGCGCTGTTGCTAATCAGCGTCAGCCGCACAAAGCCGGGCATGCCGGGAATCGTCCACACCAGCGGCGAGATCAAGATCCACAGGGCCACGCAGCGATACATCGGGTGCGAGCGATAGTCTTGCGTGATGGGCTGTGAGCCGGCCCGCCAACGCAGGTACGCATGGCTAGCCAGCAAGCCCAGCCCTAGCGCGTGCCCGACAATCGATGTGTACACCGCGGCGAAAACGCCCAGATAGAACAACACGCGCCCGCCCTGGCCCAACGCGGTGCTAAGCAAGCGGCTGAGATCTTCCAGGCTGTGGATGGTCTGTCCCGAGCCGTGAACCACTTCTGCTCCCAAGGTCCAGACCGCCAGATCGAGGACAATCATTACCGCAATGCCCAGCGTGAAATCGTACATTTGCACGCGGCGATACTGCGGACCACGCCAGCCTTTCTGATCGAGAAAATACGGATAGACGAGGTTCATCACCGAGCCGCCGACCGCGCCCAGCATGCCAATGACCAACAGCAGCGAATCGAAGTGGCCCACGCGGGTGGGCATCTCAAACCCCAGCGTTCCCTGCAGGATGCCGCTGAAACTGGGACCGGCCCACAAGGCCGTGCCCAACATGGAAATGGTGAGCAGAGCCAGCAGCACCAGGAAGACTTTTTCGATGCGCGCGAACACAGGGCGGAAGACAATGGCCACGGCAAGGGCGGTCCAGACAATCGCCCATTGCCATGTCTGGCCGCGGCCCGTTAGCGCGGCCCATGTTTCCCCCACGCCCACCGACATGTAGGCGCCGTAAACGTGCCCCATCACAATGGCAATAATCAGCAGCAGCGGTGCGTAACCACGGTTGAGCCGCGCCAAGCCGTCCAGCACGCTTTCGCCGCGTTCGTTGCAAAGCTGATACTTGGCGATCAACGAGACAAACAGATACCGCACGACGAGGGCCAGGACGATGATCCACATCAGAGCGTAGCCGTAATTTCCGCCGGCAACACCACACTCGACAATATCGCCCGCCCCCAACCACGTGAGCACAATTACCAATCCCGGCCCGAAAGATCGCAGATAATCGCCAAAGCTGCGAGGAAGGGGAGCCAGGGGGAGCGTGTTGTTTTCGTTCTCGGCCATGATTTGCGTTCTTAGCTCGCCTCGACGCCGCGGGACGATAGGACTAAAATCCTCACGGGAAGCGACGATTATAAACAGTTAGCCGCAGCAATGCCTGCGTGCGGTTTGGAGAAGATCTGGCATGGGCAAGGGACGCAAAGAGCGTCGCGTGGTGATTACCGGCCTGGGGTTGATTTCGCCCCTGGGGAACACGGCCGATGCGCTCTGGGACGCGCTCTCCAACCGCCGCAGCGGCGTCGATCGGCTGAGTTTCTTTCCCGCCGATCATCTGCCGATGTCGTTCGCCGGAGAAGCTCGCGGGTTCACCGGCGCGATCGACGATTTCGGTCCGCTGGAAGGCGATCAGAAAAAAGCCATTCGCAAGGGATTGAAGACTATTTGCCGCGAGGCCCAGATGGGCATTGCCGCGGCGCAGCGGGCGATGTTTGACGCGGGACTCAGGCAGGGTACGTTCAATCCCGAGCGAACCGGCGCGGTGTTCGGGTCGGACTACATGGTTTCGGATCCACTGGAGTTTGCCGACTCGGTTCGCCAATGCCGCAGCGCGGAGGGGAGTTTTCAGTTCTCGCGGTGGGCCTTGGAAGGCTTGCCGAAGATGAACCCGTTGTGGCTGTTAAAGTATCTGCCGAACATGCCCGCGGCGCATCTGGCGATCTACAACGACCTGCGCGGCCCGAACAATTCGCTCACGCAGCGGGAGGCTTCGTCCAATCTGGCGATCGGCGAAGCATTCCGCTACATCGCCCGCGAAAGCGCCGACATTGTCATCACGGGGGCAACGGGCACGTACGTGCATCCCACCAAGACCATTCAGGCCGTTCTGCAACAGGAAATGGCCGGCAACGGGCAGACGCCCGGCCAGGCCTGCCGTCCCTTCGATCGCCAACGCACCGGTATGGTCGTGGGCGAAGGCGCGGGAGCAATTGTGCTGGAGTCTCTGGAGTCTGCTCAATCGCGCGGCGCGACGATCTATGGCGAGATGCTGGGCGCGACTTCCTCGACCGTGCTGGCACATAATCGCGCGGCGCGTCGCGGTCAGGCATTAGAACAGTCGATGCGGGGCACTTTGCGGGACGCCGGGATCGAACCACAGGACGTTGGCCACTTGCATGCCCACGGCGTGAGTACGCGCAGCGGAGACATCGAGGAGGCGGCAGCCATCAACGCCGTGTTTGGTCCACCGGACCGTCAGCCCCCCGTTACCGCGGCCAAGAGCTATTTCGGCAACCTCGGCGCAGGCAGCGGCGCCGTCGAGTTGATCGCCAGCCTGCTGGCCCTGCGTCACGGCGCGCTGTTTGGCATTCTGAACTATGAATCCCCCGATCCCGAGTGCCCCATCGCTGCGGCCCGCCACGGAGCATCCCCCGGCACGACGTTTCTCAGCGCCAGCGTCAACATGCAAGGCCAGGCCAGTTGCGTGCTGGTGCGCGAGTGGAGCTCGTAGTACCGGCTTTAGCCGGAAGAACCGCCTGAAGGCGGGACTACGGGCGGCTGCCTACTGAAGTCCTGTCAAAAGCTAAGCATCCGCCGATACTCTTCCATGCGGCGATCCAGATCGGCGCGCGTGATTTGCTCCAGACGATCGAGGCTGAAGTCTTCGACCGTGAAGCTGGCAACGAGAGTGCCGTAGGCCAGGGCTTCCTTGAGCGTGCGCGGATCGAAGTTGCCGCGCTCGGCCAGGTAGCCCATCATGCCGCCCGCGAAGCTGTCGCCGGCGCCCGTGGGATCGATCACGTCGGGTGTGGGATACGCGGGCATGACGTAGGTCTCATGCTCGCTGAAGAACATGGCGCCGTGCTCCCCCTTCTTGATGATCACGAACTTGGGCCCCATTTCTCGCACCTTGTGGCCGGCCCGCACGAGATTCTCGTCGTCGGTGAGCAGCTTGGCTTCGCTGTCGTTGAGGACCAAGCCGTCCAGCCGCTTGAGCAGTTCCAGCAGCTCGGTGCGCTGGATGTTGATCCACAGATCCATCGTGTCGGCCACGCACAACGTGGCCTGCGGCGCCTGGGCCAGGACTTTCATCTGCACAATCGGAGAGCCGTTGGCCAGGAACAGGAACTTCGCACGGCGATAAGACTCCGGCAGCACGGGATCGAACTTCTCGAACACGTTGAGATGCACTTCCAACGTCTCGCGATCGTTCATGTTGGGCAGATACTTGCCCCGCCAGCGAAACGTCTTGCCGCCGGGGATGACGTGCAGGCCGGAAGTATCGATGCCCCGTTTTTGGAGCAACCGCGTGTGCTCCGGCGGCCAGTCCTCGCCCACCACGCCCACCAGTTGCACCGGCGTGAAATAACTGGCCGCGTAGGAGAAGAAGACGGCCGATCCGCCCAGCACGTCATCCCGCCGAGCGGTTGGCGTTTCTACACTATCCAAGGCCACCGAGCCCACGACCAGCAATGACATGCAGGATCCTTTCGCGTGATTCAACGGAAAAGGCCGATTGTAGCGGATACCGGAGGGTACGTCTTGTCGCAGCGGGGGACCGTCGCAACACTAGATCGTGTTGTTGCCGGTGGCGATCATCAGGGCTAAAATAGCCCGAGGCAATACTTCAGGTACGTCCTATGGTCCAAATCACGGCACATTTCGATGGCACGAATCTCCGCCCCGACCAGCCGGTCGTGTTGCCTGAGGGAGTGCCCCTGCGTGTGATGATCGACGTGCCGACGTCGGCCCCGCCGCCCGCTGGGCAGAACCCAGGGCAACTGTTCGACGACCTACAACGCGAGGTCGGACGGATCGAAGGGCCGCCGGATTGGGCAGCCCAACACGATCATTATCTGTACGGCGCGGCAAAGAAGGCCGATGGATAAGCCCAGTGATCGTCTCTTCATGGACACGGGCTATGTGATCGCGCGGTTCAATAACCGCGATCAACATCACACGGCAGCCCTGGAACTCGCGGATATCGTGGCTGCATCTCACGAGCTTTGGACAACGGACGCCGTACTCTTGGAGATCGGTGCGGCGTTCTCCAATCCCGATTATCGCTCAATCCTCGTGCGGCTATGGGACGAGTTCCATCGCGGGCATCCACCCTACTTTGTCGCGCCTGCGACCGGAGCATCAATGGTCGATGCTGTCGATTTATTTCGGGCACGTAATGACAAAACATGGAGTCTGACCGACTGCCTCTCGTTCGTGGTGATGCAGCGCGAGAGTCTGACCGATGCTCTCACGCCCGATCGCCATTTTGCCCAAGCAGGATTTCGGGCCTTGATGCTGGAGGACTGATTGCCGATCGAGACTAGCGGCCGGTCCCCTTGCACACACTACACTTCAAGTTCCCCCCGCACGAAACGCATGGCTTCGCACGCGGATCGTCTGCCTTGTAGTCGCCCGTCTTGCCGGTCCCATTGCATACGGGGCATTTTCCAGTTCCGCCACACTTATAGCAATCCTTCATAGTTACTCCTTTCAACGGCTCAAAAGTCGAACAAACTCCGTGGCCGGTGTGTCGCCAATGGGATGTCGCGATCGGACGCCATGTGCATCACGTCATCCAAATCCAGCAAAGTGATCGGCTTCTTCGAAGCGAACTCAATTGCCTGCGGCGTAAAGCGTCCGGTCGTGACGATGATGCCTTCGTCCGCAGCGGAGTTGATCATGGCTCCAAAGAAATCCCGCACAACAGGCTCCCCCACAGATCCATCCCACCGCTTGCATTGAACCGCGGTTACGCGCCGGCTGCGTCTGAGTTCCAAGTCGATGCCATGGTCGCCCGTATTGCCTGTCCGTACGACGGCATAACCTTGCTTCCTGAACAGGCTCGCCATGAACTCCTCGAACTCACATCCTTCCATGGATCTCACTCGCTCCGCCAGATCCAGAGACGTGGTGCGGCCAGGAACATAACCAAGAAGCTCCAACGTGCGCTTGACGGTCTCGACCCCGCACATTTGGCCCTCGATTTGATGCAGATGTTTATGGAGCCGCCTGATCATGACATCCGCGCGCTCAAGCGATCCTTGGCAACATGCGACGATTTGATCGATGTTTTCCGGCGGGAGGTCGAGGTCGCGTTGCCTCGTCATTTCGTTGATGATTTCTCGAAACTCCGCAGCCGAGTAGGGCTCAAAGTCATACACCGTGAACCACGGCAGCAAGTCGCGATTTACGCGAGTCGGTCGCGAAGTCGTTCCAATGAGGGTGAACGGTTGGAGTGGCATATTAATGGTCCGAGCATTAACTCCCTCGCCAAGAACTAAATCGAGACGAGAATCCTCCAATGCAGGAGCCAGAAATTCGGCGACCTCAGCAGTGAGCTTATCGATATCCTTGACGACGAACACCGTGCCTTTAACGGCTTCTGTCAAATATGGGAGGATGTCTTTGGGCACTTTCGCTCCCGTCACAATTTGTACGGATAGGCCAAGGCGCCTCGAAAGAAGCGTCGCAAATGTTGTTTTTCCGGTCTTCGGTGCTCCGCAGAACAGCATATGAGGCACCGTTCTGTGTGTCTCCCTCGCGATGCGCGCGACCGTAGCGATTGTAGCTTGAAGGTTGGGCTGACCTACGCCCGAGACTTCTCTTACGGGCTCTGCCGCTGTCCTTGTTTGGATTTTAGGTTCGCGGCCCATCTGCATTCTCGTCGTCTCGGGTGCCGGTATCTGTTGCATCAACATGGAAGAATTGACGATAACTCCCTCCACGACGCAAGTCCATCGTGCCAGACGCGATCACCTCGTACGACACGACCTCAGGCAACGAACTCCCTGAGCTGGTCCTCCCGATAGGGCCCGAACAACGTTGCGCCCCGAGCGACCCACCATTTCGGATTCATTGTGTAACGCCGGGACATTTATCATGTCTTGTCGCCGCGCGCGATCGTGGCGCTGATGCGGCCGAAGGGCTCGCTGGTGGGCACGAACACGTCTCCCGCATTGGTTAGACCGAAGGGCGCGAGATTGACCGGCAGATGATGCTGGTTGGGCATCGTGATCTCGATTTCGTCGATCTGCGGGCAGGCCGCGAGCGCAGCCCGGGCCATCTCGTACAGTGTGTGTTGCACCGATTTGCTGTATTGGTTAGAGAACACATCGATCAGGGCAGTCCGAATCGTGCGACGAAGCAGCATCCAATCGGCAGCCGGATCGCCACACGGCCAACTGGCAGTGATGCTGGTGGCGAAGATGCGATCTTCCGCGTCGGGCAGCGTCGTGAACTGATCCCGTAGGAAACCCGCGAAGCCAGAGCCCGTGGTTTTGAGCACGACCAGCCCTGTGATGCCGGATCGCACGCTCACGGCATCGGTCGTGGCCATGACTTGGCACGTGTTACGCTCGCTGCCGCCGCCGATAAACGCGTGGGCATGCAGAGCATCGGCATGCGGCATGCGCATCCAGAGCGACTCTTCGCCGCGGACGCAGACGCGATTCACGTGCGCATAGTACGTCAGGAAATGAGCCGCCAGCAACCGACAGAAGCTCTCCAAGGACGCCACGCCATGCCGCTGCGCCAGCACATATACGGCATTCTTCATCGAATCGGTCGCCACGACCTGCGCATTCTCGCCGGGGGTGTACGCCGCAGAAAAATCGCCCGACAGCTCGATCGAGAGCGTCAGTTCGATAAACTCCTGCTGCGCCTCGCCCCGCGTAATGCGCGAGACGCGAACTTGCGTCTTGCCGTAAGAATGCTGGACGACCAAGGGAGCGGACATAGCGAGTATCACTTCGAGAGGCTGGACAACGTCAACGCCAAGACGCGAACCCCGTTGGCGATCGCTTCCTCGGAGGCAAACTCGTCGGGACGGTGGCTGTAGCCGTGGCGGCAGGGGATGAAGATCATGGCGGTGGGACAAATCTGGGCCATGAACAGGGAGTCGTGATACGCGCGGCTGATTATCCGCTGGCAGGCCAGGCCCGCATCGTGACATGCGGCTTCGATGGCCTGCACAATGCCGGGATCGCACGTGGCAGGCGGGTCGGCATTGATCAACTCGATCGTGGTCGTCTGCCGATGCTCGTCTCCCAGTGACTGTGCCTGTTGGCGGATGTGCTCCAGCACGGCGTCGCGACGATCGAGCGTGATGTCCCGCACGTCGATCTCCAGGTAGGTGCGGCTGGGGATCGAGTTGCTGGCCCGCGGATGCACGTCGAGCACGCCGACAGTTGCGACTGTGTCCGCCCCGCCGAGCGTGCGTGCGGCCGCATCGACGGCCAGGGCCAGCTTCGCCGCCGGCAACAGTGCGTCGCGACGAGCAAGCATCAGGACCGCGCCGGCATGG
>JBGTDH010000856.1:0-2589 GCA_041748435.1 Pirellulales bacterium | reverse complement strand
GGGGAGCGGCTCGGACCGCAAGGACGCCGCGTACCTGGGGCCCAAGTACGGCAGCATCACCTTGGGCGAAGGCAAGCCGCCGCAGAACAGCCTGCGACCCGAAGGTCTCAGCGAGCCGAACGACGTGGCGCGCAATCAGTTCCGCATGCGGGCCAACGACCGCTTCGCTCAGCGTCGCCGCACGGCGGAGACGGAGGCCTACAGCTATTCTTACGAACAAGCCAAACAGCTCATGGAGCGCAAGGACGTGTTCGATGTAACCAAAGAGCCGGCCAAGGAGCTGGAGCGTTACGGCTCGCACGATTTTGGCCGCCACTGCCTCCTGGCTCGCCGGCTGTTGGAGCAAGGCGTGACGTTCGTGCAGGTTTCGCATTCCAACTACGACACGCATTACGAGAACTTCGAGTTCCATATCGAGCAGCTCGGCGAGTTCGATCGCACCTTTGCCACGCTGCTGGACGATCTGCATCAGCGCGGCATGTTGGAGAGCACGCTGGTGGTGGTGATGAGCGAGTTCGGACGCACGCCCAAGATCAACGCGAACTACGGCCGCGACCACTGGGGCACCGCCTGGAGCGTGGCCCTGGGGGGGTGCCGCGTGCAGAAAGGCGCCGTGATCGGCAAGACCAACGCGGAGGGCACCGCCGTCACCGATCGCGAGGTCGATCACAGCCACTTGTTCCACACGTATCTGCAAGCCGTCGGCCTCGATTCGTCCAACACCTTCGACATCAACGGTCGCCCCATGCCCGTGGCCGATCCGGCCGCTTCGGCCATCAAGGAGCTGCTGGCATGAGCGAGGAGTCCGCGGCCAGCGTGATGATCGATCCCGCCAAGACGCACGTGGCCCGCGAGTTCAAACTGGGCGCGCCGCTGGTAAGCTGCCGTGTCGATTCGCAAGGGCGCTACGCGTTCGCTGGCGCTCAAGACTACAGCGTGCATCGCGTCGAGCTGGAGTCTGGCAAAGCGACTGCGATGGTGGGTCACGATAGCTGGGTCCGCGCCCTGGGCTGCACGCCCGACGGTCAGACCCTCCTCACCGGCGATTATCAAGGCCGCTTGCTGTGGTGGCCCGCAACGGCCGAGAAGCCCGAGCCCACGCGCAACATCGAGGCCCATTCCGGCTGGGTCCGCGCTCTGCGGATCACCTCCGATGGCGCGCAGGTGCTCACTTGCGGCAACGACAACCTGATTCGCAACTGGTCCGTCGCCGAGGGCACACTGGTTCGCGAGCTCAAGGGGCACGAAAACCACGTCTACAACATCGCCTTGCATCCCGCGGGCGAGCACCTGGCGTCGATCGATCTCAAGGGAGTCGTCAAGCATTGGGACCTGGCGGAGGGCAAGGAGCTGCGGCAGATCACCGCGCCCGACCTGCACAAGTACGATCCCACATTCATGGCCGATATCGGCGGCGCCCGTGGTCTGGAGTTCAATGCCGACGGCACGCTCCTGGCCTGCGGCGGGATCACCAACGTCTCCAACGCCTTCGCCGGCATCGGCAATCCGGCAGTTGTGCTGTTCGATTGGGAGAAGGGCGAAAAGAAGCTCCTCTGGCGGCCCAAGGAAAATTTCAACGCCAGCACCTGGGGCCTGAACTTCCACCCCGAGGGCTTCCTCGCCAGCGTGACCGGCGGCGGTGGCGGCGGATTCCTGATGTTCTACAAACCCGACAAGCCCGAACCCTTCGCCCAATTCAAGCTCCCCAACACGGGCAAGGACATGCACCTCTCTCCCAACGGCCTGCACATCGCCGTCGCCCACCACGACGGCACACTCCGACTTTGCGAACTGAAGGCCAAGGGTTGAGAACTCACAAGCCGCGGCGAAGGTAGGCGAGCAGGTCGGCGATTTCAGCGGGATGAAATCCGTCCAGCAGGCCGGAGGGCATGGGGGAGAGGTCCGAGAGGCGGTACTCGGCCACGTCGCGCTTGTTGATCTCAGTCACGGCGGCGGGACGCCAGGGGTCGGCGGCAATTCGCAGCGTCTCGGAGCGGAAGTCTCCTTCGATCAGCACGCGTCCCACAAGAGTGCGGCCGTCGGTTGTCTCGACTTGCACATTGCGGTAATGCTCGGCCACCACCTGCGAGGGCAGCAGGATCGATTCCAGCATGTCCCGCGTACTGAAGCGGCGGCTGACGAAAGTGAGATCAGGGCCGACCGCCGGACCGCGCGCGCCCACGCGATGGCACCGCGCACACTGAGCGTTGCGAAATACCTGCTCGCCGCGCTGTGGGTCGCCGGCGGCATCGGGTTTGAGTAACGATGCCAGGTCTTCCGCGGTCCACTTCTGCACCACGGGGCGCGAGGGGGGCGGTTCGTCGACTGCTTCCGGGGCTGGCTCGAGCACATCGGCCAGGGCCGTGCGTTCCGCTTCGCTTAGCGTGCCGCGAGATTGCTCGCGCAGATGAGCCAGGAATTTGGGCATCCCCTCGCCGGCCACGAACTTCGGCATCTCGTTCAGCGCCGTGAAGTATTCTCGTCGCAAGGCGGGCGTCCAGCCCTCGCGCACATCCCGCAGCACCAGCAGCGCCTGCAGCCGATCTTCCTGCCGATCGCCGCGCAACAACGTCTGGGCTACTGCCAGCG
>JBGTDH010000855.1:0-9602 GCA_041748435.1 Pirellulales bacterium | reverse complement strand
ATTAACCCCGCGCCACAGGAACTTGCCATGCCCACGATCAGCCACAGCGAGCGGCTGCGTCAGAAGATCGAGTTGGTGCTGCCCGAATTCATCGATGCTTCCACTGCGTTGGTGAGCCATCCGCGGTTTGCGGAGCTGTTTCCCGAGATGCTGGTGAGCATGCACGCGATGATTCGCGCCAGCGTGCCACTGATGCAGACCACGTTGAACCGCTGCCATGAACTCGCGCCGACGGACGCGGTCGCCGCGGCGATGGCGCCCTACCTGGCCCAGCACATCAAGGAGGAGCTGCACCACGACGAGTGGCTGCTGGAAGACTTGGAGCTGATGGGCGTGCCCCGCCGGGATGTGTTGCGGCGCATGCCGTCGCCCCACGCGGCGGCCTGCGTCGGTTCCCGTTACTACTGGGTGCTTCACCATCATCCCGTGGCGGAACTGGGGGGCATCGCGGTGATGGAGGGTTATCCCCCCAGCCTGGAAGTGATCGACCTGATGCAAGAGCTGACGGGCCTTCCGCGGAGGGCATTCCGCACGATCGAGAAGCATGCCCATCTGGATCCTCATCACAGAGACGAGCTGCTGGCGGCCATCGACGCATTGCCGTTGGAGGAAGAGCACCATGCCATTCTTGGCGTCGCGGCGCTCTACACGGTGGAAACGGCGTCTGCGCTGTATCGCGAAGTAGTGCAGAGCCTGCCCCCCGTTGAAGCGTTGGCAGTTGAAGCGCTGGCCATGGCCTGATCACTTAACCCTGTCTTGGATTCTTAAAGGAGAACGTCATGAGAAACTACAGTCTGATTGCTGCGATCACCCTGCTGTGCCCGATCCTATCGAGCAATGCCGGCGCCATCGATCCCACGGTTCCTGCCCACAACGCCCGGCGCGACGCCGAGTTCACGAGCGGATCCGGGGGCGATCTGGCGGGCCTTTCCGACAAGGGGTCGCGCATCAAGAGACTCGAGCACATCCGGTTCACAATCCGCACCTGGCGAAAGTGGGACCGGATGCCGGTCGGGGCGGAGCGGACAGTGCTGCATGGCACTTCCGCTTGAGCGCGGGCCTCGCCACCCCTACTACTTCGCATCGCGACGCCGGCCAGGTTTGGCCGGCGTCAGTGTCTTCACATAGCGGCGGGCGGTGTGGCCGTCTTCGTAGAAATCGAGAACGTCCTTGCCGCGCAGGTAGCCGCGTTTCTCGTAGAAGCCGATGGCCCCGGCGTTGTCGTCCCTCACTTCAAGAGAGAGGCGTTGGAATCCCGCGCGGCGGCTCCAGCGTTCCGCTTGGTCAAGCAATGCAGAGGCCACGCCGGCGCCGCGATGTCGCTGATCGGTCGCCAGCGAGAAGAGCCGCGTCGTGCGCCCGCCCTGGCGAAATAGGAGCACGGCCATGCCGCGAATCGCTCCCGCGTGCTCCTCGACCGTGAAGCGGCACGTGGGCGAGCGGATCAATCGCTGCATCTTGCGCCGCGTGAGCCGATCTCCCGGAAAGCTGCTGTCTTCAATCGCGAGCAGCTTTTCCAGATCGCGCAGCCTAGCCCGACGTATAACATGTGGCGACTTGAGCATCGATCAACGGTCTCATTCCACCGGAATATTCAGCTTCCGCATCGCGGCCGTGAGAAACGCATAGGCCTCGCGGGCCGCGTTGTCGGGGTTCTCGATGTAAGGATACAGCTCGACCGTGATCCAGCCGTCGTAGCCGGTCTGGGCGATGGCCGTGAGCGTGGCCTCAAAATCGATCGCCCCGTGGCCGGGAATGAGATGCCGATGCACGCGCGTGGCCGCGATGTCCTCAAAGTGATAGTGCCGCGTGTAGGGCGCCATCCGCGCGATCCAATCCTGCGGGTCTTCGCTCACGCAGTAGGCATGGCCGACATCAAAGTTCAGCCCGACCCAGGGCGACTTCACGCGCTCCATGAACCTCAGGTACTCGCCAAACTTCTCGATCAATAGCTCCGGCTCCGGCTCGATCAGCAGCAGCACTTCCAACTTCTCGGCAATCTCGATACAGGGCATCAGCTCTTCGTAGAAGATTGCCGCCGCTTGCTCCCAGGTCTGCCCCGGCTCCAACGGTCCACCCGGCTCTGTCGTCAGGTTCGGGGCGCCAATCTCCTTGGCCAACTGCAGGGCCCGCTTGGTGTGCTCGCGGCGAATGGCACGATACGGCGCGTGCGATTCCGTCCACGAGGGATGCCAGTACGGCTGACGCGGATCCGCCACGGCGTTCATCATAAACGCGTTGACGTTGGAGATGGTGAGCTTCCGATCGGCCAGCGTGCGGCGAATCGATTCCTTGCGCGGCTCCAGCAGACCCGCCGGCCAGGCATGCGGCACATCGGCCAGCACTTCGATGCCCGTGTACCCCAGGCTGGCGATCTTCTCGATCGTCTCCTCGATGGAGAAGTGCATGTAGGCGTTGGAACTAAATGCGAGCTTCATACTGGTCGTGTCTCGAAGAGAGCGCTACGCGGATTGGGCAACCCCATGTGTCCGTGATTCTACGGGACATTGACCGCGGGCGGGAGATGTGCGGACCGACAGACGGCGAAGTTCAACGGATGAGTCTGCCGATTGACGGCGTCAATCCGACGCCTCGGAGGCCATCGGGTTATAGATTGAGGGTGAAACATCGGAGGAGGACCCCGCTCAGCGTTTGCAACTCGCCTCTGTAGCCCTAGCCTCCGCTCGGTCATCAGCCAGGGCTATGACCGCGGTCGAAGACGGCTCGCGCTTGCGCGGCAAGGTTTTCCAATGAAGCGGGATCAACATCCAGGTGCAACTGGACCGTCCAATAGGGATCGAAGGATGGAATGTCCAATGCACAAAACACGTCCATGCTGACTTCAGGCCGGTGCATTTTTCCTTCGTAGACGCAGGTCAAAGCAAATTGACCTTCGCGAGCGGTGACCTTCTTTTCACCCTCCCAGCCGAGTTTGTGCCGAGCAAGGTCATCGAAGAAATCTCTGAACTGCGAGGGATCTTCGATGGGCAGCATGCACTGCGCAGACAGGTGGTTGCGATACGTGAGTGATACGCGATAGAAGTCGTGGTCGGGAGGGACGGGTGCGGCAATCGCCAGCCGCTGCGCTTCGTGCATGCCGAGGATGTCCAGCACGGGTGCGTCGTTGCCTGGCGGCAGCGTGAGGGCTAAGACAGTTTGTCGTAGGCCGGACACCTCGCCGCGCAGCAGGAGGACCTCTGCCTGATACACCTTGCAACGCATGCACTCGGTGAGTTCTGTCTTCATCGTCTTGACTCAAGCGTCCAGCACCGCTATTCGCTCATGCCGTCCAGTATAGCGAACCGCACGGCGGGCGGGGTCTCTGTATCGACGACTGCCTCCGGTCTCAACCGGCTTGCAGCAGGATTGCGGCCACAATCCTGCCTTTATATGACTTGAATCACGGCAACTTCGAGTACTTGCATATTGGTCATGCAGTCGGCTCGACACGGTCGGGGAATTCTAACTACTCGCTGTCCGATGGCGCGGCCGACCTCTACAAGGGTTGGTGGAGATCGCGTGCGGGAGATGTGCGGACTGACAGACGGGCGGAACGAGGTTCAGCTCATGAGTTCGGCGATCGGCGTGCCGCTGGGCAGGACGGTCATGGGGCGGCCGGCGGAGTTGAGATAACTGGCGGAAGTGTCGACCCCGAGGTGCTTGTACATGGTGGCCAGCACGTCTTGCGGCGTCCCCCGTCGTCGCGCGGCCAGAGAACCAAGTGCCAGTGATTTGGCAAGATGCAATAGCTCAACAAGCGAGTGGGCTGTCTCTCCATCGCTTCCGCCAGGACGCGTTCGAAGGCTTCGTAGTCGGCGTCCTTCTCGAACAGGGGTAGCCGGGCCACGGCGCGGTTAAGCACGTGGTACACGAATCCACCCGGAGCGACACGTGGTCGGCGAGGCATGGCGTAAATCTATCTCGCAGGACGTCCGTCCGTCAATAAATGAGTTGCGTCCCCTTTTTACCGCGTCCCCTTTTTACCGCCTCTTTTTACCGCCTCTTTACCCGCCTCTACCACGACAAGAGCGTGCCGTCGCGGGAGTCGATGCGCAAGGGACAGACCACGATGAAGTACATGATTCTCAAGATCGTAGAAGATCGTAGAGGCGGAGTTTCCGCAGGAGCATTCTGGCTGATAGGATGGCTGGCATGAACAGTCCGACTCTGGGAATGCTTATTGATTTCTTCGCCATCCTTTGTCCCGTAGTAGGGGTTGGCGGACTTATTGCCGTGGGGCTTGGCTGGCCGTACGCAGCGAAGCAATCTGGGTCGCGGGGCCTAATCCCTCGTCCGTTCCCACGATGGCTCCTTTGGACCATCGTGGGCTGGGTCTCGGTCACGGTTGGCAGTGGGGCTTTGGTCTTGATGCTGATACTCTACGCACTAGGAAACAACATCGGCACACATTACTGAGTGTCCACCGTGCGCCGCCAGATTCCTGCGCTTCGCTACAATGTCCGCTGCGATCCGGGGTTAGCCGAAGTGTGTTGCTCTGGGGGTACAGTACCGCCGCGTAATACTGTACACATGTATGTATATCCACGCCTGCGGCGTGGCTCGCTCTTTGACATCTCAACGAGTTGTTGTGGACGTCATCTGCACGTCTGCTGCGGCATTCACACGACATCCCTGCGGGCCGACAGGCGGGCGAAACGAGGTTCAGCTCGTGAGTTCGGCGATCGGCGTGCCGCTGGGCAAGACGGTCATGGGGCGGCCGGCGGCGTTGAGGTAACTGGCGGAAGTGTCGACCCCCAGGTGCTTGTACATGGTGGCCAGCACGTCTTGAGGCGTCTTGGGACTGGCCAGCGGGAACGCGCCGTGGGCATCCGACGAGCCGACAACGCGTCCGCCCTTAACGGGCCCGCCGGCAAGCGCCGCGCTGAAGACGTTGGGGTAATGATCGCGTCCGGCGTCTTTGTTCACCCGCGGCGTGCGGCCAAACTCTCCCCAGGCGATGACCAGGGTTGATTCGAGCAGGCCGCGCTCGTGAAGATCTTCGATCAGCGCGGTGTAGGCCTGATCGAACCGGGGGAGGAATCCGCGACGCAGCGAATCGAAGCCCAGGACGTGCGTGTCCCACCATCGCAGATCAACGGTGACGAGCCGCACGCCCGCCTCGACCAGACGGCGGGCCAAGAGCATCCGCTGGCTCCAGTTGGGGGCGCCGCAACGGTTGGCCGCGCCGGGATCGAAGGCTGGCATGAAGCCGTAACGCTCGCGGATGGCCTGCGGCTCTTGATCGAGATCGAACGCCTCGCGCGCTTTGGGCGAGCTGAGAATGCTCCAAGCCTGCTGGCGAAAGCGGTTCATGGCGCCCATGTGGCCCGTGCGATCCAGCTCGTCGTGCAGGCGATCGAAGTTGTTCAACAAATCGCGGCGATCGCCCAAACGCTCCAGCGTCAGCCCCTCCGCCAAGGCAAAGTTGGGGAGCTTGAACGGTCCCGCGTTGGCCGGATCGGCGCCGGTCTCGAACGGCTTGTAGGCCACGCCCAGGTACGCGCTGTTGGCGCCGGGCACCATGCGCGGAATCATCACATACGCGGGCAACTGCGGATTGAGGTGGCCTACCTGGCGGGCCACGATCGAACCGCAACTGGGCATGGCGTTCTCGTCCGGACTGGGGCCGGACGGATAACCGGTGAAGCAAATCTGATCTCCCGACGAGTGGCCGGCATCGGCGTGGTACAGGCTCCGTACGATCGAGAACTTATCCATCATGCGGGCATGCTGGGGCATCATGTCGGAGAGCAGGATGCCGGGCACATTAGTCTTGGTGACGCCAAACTCCCCGCGATACTCGGCGGGAGCATCCGGCTTGGGGTCCCACATATCGATGTGGCTGGGCCCGCCGCGCATCCACAGAATGATGACATTCTTTTCTCGCGGCGAAGCTGCGCCGGACTTGGCGTGAGCCTCCACCTGCAATAAACCCGCCAGAGAAAGGCCACTGGCGCCCAGAACGCCCGCTTTCAAGAAACTGCGGCGATCAGCCTGGGCGGAGACAGACAACTCCGGGCAGCCCCAGCGTCGATCCAGAAGACGGCTCATCGGCGGGATTCATCAGGCGGGAAAACTCAAACGCATCCACGGTTATTTATATTTGAGCAAACGAGCAGCGTCAATCTTACCTAACTGCGATTCAGACCTAAGGGGCGGTGGCCCGGCCGCGGCTGGTTTTCCCAGCCGCTCTGTAGCATTAGCGTTCTTTCCGCGCTTAAGCAGGCATCTGGCCAACTCTTTCCTCAAAACGGTGTCGCCATGCTGCGCTTCTTCACCCAACGAATCGGCTCGAAAACCGCTGCCAAAAGCCGCCGGCCGCTTGCACTCCGCGTTCAGCCCTTGGAGGATCGCCTGTTGATGGCGGCGGACATTCGATGGACGAACGAGGGCTCCGCCGCGAACGATCAGGATGGGTTCAACGCTGAGTTTGGCGATGCCAACGCCGACATTGCCCGTGCGAATGTGAAAGCAGCGATCGCCGATTGGGCGAAGGTTATCGATAACTTCAATTACGAAGGTGTCGGGACAAGTTTTCACGCGCCTGTGGCCAACACTTTTTTCCTGGAAGTGCATGCCACGGGATCCGTTGCGAATGAAGGGCTTGATCTCGGCACGGCGGGAATTACCGAAATCCGTGACGTGGGGGCCGATGGCAAACCATGGCGGGCCACCATTCGCCTGGACGACGATGCCTTCGGCCGCGGCTGGGCCTTTGACACTACGCCCAACGATCATCTTGAGTTCACGAATGTGCTGACGAGTTTCGCGGCCAGCGCCCCGATTTCGGCAGCCACTCTGGTTGGCGGCCCTGGTGTGGTTTTCAACGGCAATCTGGATTTTCGAGACACCGTGCTGCACGAGATCGGTCATGCCGTGGGAATCGAGCTCGCTGAAATCCGATTGCGGCTGGACGACTTTGTCACAGATGCCGGCTGGGATCAGCATCCCTTAGCCATTGGACAAGGCCTGCGCTTGCTCAGTCTTGACGATGTGCAAGCCACGTTCACCACAGAGGGGGGCGGCCACTTGTATGAAGCAGCGCCCGATCCTGAGTTTCCTGATGTCCCCTCCCACCCGCTGGACTTGATGAGCGATGGGCGAGCGATGTACGACCGTCCGGCCTCTGACACAATCGGATTTAGTACTGCCCCGATTCTCCGGCGGCTGATCTCCGATCTCGATGTGAGCATCCTCAGCGACGTCTACGGTTACTCCGTCAAGCTTCCCTCCGCTCAAGGGCCAACGTTTTTCGCCGGCCTGAGCACTGTCACCAACGTGCTTACCGTTGTGGGCGATCCGGCAATGCCGGCGGATGGCCAGATCGTGCTGGAGCGCAACGGCAACGTCCTGAACGTCGCTGTGAACGGGATGAAGCAATCCTTTTCGACTGTTGGAATCACCGCGATCAATGTCATTGGCAACAGGCAGACCTTGGTGCTTTCCGAACAGAATTCGACCGCCGGCAGGACCTACAACATTACGCCAACCGCCCTCAGCAGCAGCTCGTTCTCGGCCCTGATCTCCTATACCAACCTCAAGGGCATGATCCTGCGGACCGGGACGGGCAGTGATACGATCTACGCGGGACCCGACCCAAACTTTTCCCTTTTGATCGAAGCCGGCTTCGGCAACGACACGATCGTTGTCTCCAGCGGAAAAACGACGGTGAACGCCGGCTTTGACCACGACACCATCAGCGTGCTTGGCGGGAAAGTGACGGTCGAGGGAAATGTCGGCAGTGATACTCTGAATGTCCATTTAGAGCCGAGGGCGGCTTTCGGATTCGTCGAGAAGGTTTACACGATCAACGCAGGATTGATCAAAGCCACCGGTGGCGGCCACGTGGAATACTTTGGAATCGACGAAGTTCACCTGTCGCCCCTGGAAGACGGCGCTTATCGGTACAACGTGGAGAGCACCGACACCAGCCCCGGCGTGACTCTCCATACCTCGCTCACCGCGACAAAAAATGAGGTTCGCCTCGCGGCAGGCAACTACGGGTTTGAAACAATCCGTCGGGCGATCACCATCGACGGCCGCGCCTCGGCCGATGCGGTCAATTTCGCGGATGAGCTGACGATCGAAGACCATTTCGGGACCAGCGGTCAGACGTATTTGGTGGGCGCGTCGGGCGCTGGATCGCGATTGATCCGCGGGGACCAGACGGTGGTTTATTTCAGCGGCCTGGATCGCATGATCCTCAACGGGACCCCCTTCGATGACACGCTGACCATCGAAAGCCATGCTGGCTCCGCCGCGCTTCAGTTCAACGCCGGCACTGCAAACGATTCGGATCAACTGATTGGCCCCAACCGATTGAACACCTGGAATGTGGGCCCAACGACTTATTGGAAGCTGAATGGGAACATCGAGTTCCGAAATGTGGAAATCCTCACGGGAGGCAGCCAAAGCGATCACTTCATTTTTGCTGCTGGCGCGCAGGTTCAAGGCCGAGTTGCGGGGGCCGGTGGCGTCGACACGCTCGATTATGCTGCCTATGTGACGCCCGTCATCGTCGATCTGGGACTCAACTACGCCATGAATATCGGCGTCTACGGCGGCGACAATGGTTCGTTGCCCGGCAACAACCCATTGTCCATTTTGGCGATGAGCCTGCTGCCGATCACCAATGTCACGGGCATCGAGAACGTTATCGGCGGCATTTCCAACGACCGGCTGACTGGCAATGCTCTGGGAAATGTGCTGCGAGGCGGACCTGGGAGCGACACGCTGATCGGGGCCGAGGGCGTCGATCTGTTGCTGGGCGAAGGCGACAATGACACGCTCGACGGCGGCGCGGGCCGCGACTTTCTCATTGGCGGCCTGGGGGCCGACAAGCTCTTCGGCGGCAGCGACGATGATCTGCTGATCGGCGGGCGGACCAGCTACGACACCAATGAAAGAGGGCTATCGAGAATCATGATGCAATGGACGCGCAAGGACCTTGACTATGCAGCCCGCGTCGACGCAATCTTCCGCACGATCCCCGAGAAGCTGAATACCACCTCCGTCTTGGATGACGCCACCGTGGACGAGCTGTGCGGGGGCGACGGTCTGGATTGGTTCATCGCCTCGGTCTTGTATAAGACCGGCGACAAGTTGATTGGTCGCCTCAACGCGGAAATCCTGGGGTTCGCCGGCCTCTAATCACCGGCAGTTGCGAGACGGAATGTTGCCGAGCACGAGTCGTGCCGGGCGATGAGTTGGTCTCGCCACCTCGCTCGGCTCACGAACTACGTCGCGGCCTTCCCGCCCGGGCGGTGGACCGCAGGGAGTCCGCCGTCGGACGAGACTCACCGCGAAGGTCGCCAAGAGCGCGAAGCATGACAGTTTGGAGCGAGGCCTGCGTATCTTTTCCTAGGCTTCGCTGACTTCCCACCTTGTTCGTTCGGCGTTCGTTCGGTGGGGGGCCGGAGGACCGAATGATACGAACTAATGGCCGTCCCGCGCTGACGAGACCGCAGCCAACCCCGCCAGGCGCCTTACGTCTGAATTGCGGCTTACTTAACGCGCCCCGAGTCGGACGATGGTGGAGGCGGGTTCGCGTGGGTGGGCCGGGCGGTCGCGGAGAGCGGCGATGGCCGCCAGCGCGATGATCA
>JBGTDH010000854.1:0-6032 GCA_041748435.1 Pirellulales bacterium | reverse complement strand
CTCGGCGCCCAACTGATTCCCAACTCCCTTGAACCCCTAACTCGACCCGCCACTCGCCCCCGGTGCGCAGGCACCACGACGGGGGCCTGGGGGGAAACCCGTCACTCCGCCCCCTTGGCAAAGAAAATCAACACGCCGTTGATTTGGGGATACGGCAGAGGTACTCTGCACGCGATGCTCAAACGACGAACAGGGCCGTGCGGATTCTCAAAGCAGCTTGCCTGTCTCGCCCTGGCGCTGGGGCTGGCGGCCTGGGATGTGCAAGCCCAGGAGTCGTGGGTTACGTACGCGGGGGGCGACGGCCCGGGCAAGGGGAAGCACATTGTCTTCGTCATGGGGGAGGAGTCGTACCGCTCGGAAGAGTCGATGCCGATGATGGCGAGGATTCTCTCCCGGCACCACGGCTTCAAGTGTACGGTGTTGTTCGCCATCGACCCGGCGGACGGCTCGATCAATCCCCAGGTCAAGGACAACATTCCAGGGCTGGAATCGCTCGGCTCGGCAGATTTGATGGTCGCCTTTCTCCGCTGGCGGGAATTGCCCGACAGCCAGATGAAGCACTTTGTGGACTATGCTGAGTCCGGCAAGCCAATCATCGGGATCCGCAACGCCACGCATCCGTTCCGCTATGCAAAGCGGCCCGACAGCCCCTATGCCCGCCTCGACTCGGGCAGCAATGATCCGCCCGGGGGTTGGGGCCGGCTGGTGCTGGGCGAGACCTGGGTTTCCCATTACGGCAAGAACCTAGTCGAGAGCACGCGCTGCGACGCGGCGCCCTCACTGGCCGATCACCCGATCCTGCGTGGCGTTAGCAAGAGCTTCTGGATTCCCGACGACGTGTACGGCATCAGTTCGTCGCTGGCCGGCGATTGCCAGCCACTCGTGCTGGGGCAACCGCTGGTCGGCTGGTCGCGCGAGAACAGTCCCCATCCCGACAAACCGGCGATCCCCATCGCCTGGACCAAAACGCACACGGGCTCCGCCGGGCAAAAGGCTCGCGTGTTCACGACCACGATGGGCCACGGCGACGCTTTCAAGGTCGACGACTTCCGCCGCCTGCTGGTCAACGCCTGCTACTGGTGCCAGGGTATGGAATCGCGGATCGATCCCGCCTCGGGCGTGGACATCATCGGCCGCTACGAACCGGGCCCGGTCGGCGCTAAGGACCTGAAGCCCGGCATCAAGCCCTCCGACCTGCGATAAAGCCGCGCACCGGGTAGAGGCTCGAAGGCAACCTCTTGCACGATTGTCCATTGCGATGCGGGGAGTGCTTTTTCCAGTCGGCGCTTGGCTGCTTCCGCATCCTCCAGACGCGGAAAGCGCAATTCTTCCGCCTTCGGGCCGAGCAGCGTAGCGGCCACCTCGCTCGTGATTGCCTTCTTGTACGCGGCCAGGGTTGGCTTCGCGTCGGCGCGCTGGCGGGTCGGAACCACCTTGAAGGGAAGCAAACCCAGCACCTACGCTTCTTGCGGCGTGACGCCGGAGGCGAGCGTGATCTCCGCTGCCCGCTGAGGGTCGACGTCCCAAGTACGCCACGGTCGTCAAGATCATGCGCCCGCCGCCGCTGGATGAGCGAGCTTGCTGGAGTTGTTCGGGAAGTGTTCGCGATCTATCACCACCAGGACGGATATCGCTACAACTCTCCATACGCCCGAAGAACTCTCGCAGTATCCTGCCCATCCATGATGCAATACCAAGCGCATCTTCCTTGAGCACGTGCGTGTCGAACCTTGCCGTCAATGTCTGAGACGACGGCTTCCGAGATTCGGCCCACAAACTGGATTACGAAGACCTTCGCCGGAGAATTACAGAGGCGGAGGAGTTGATCGCCGTTCGCGCCGCAGTGCTTGATCTCCATGGTTTGAGCTCGCAGGCCATTGCCCTTCAGGAGAAAGGCGGTTTCGTGCCGTGTCCCATTGATGAGCAGGTTCGCTGTGTACAAGTCGTTCAGTTCGCCGCCCCAATCCTTCTTGTGGAATGGGACGGTCAGAATTCTCTCCAGTGCCGTCTGAATCGAGTCCTCCGACCGACTAAGATATCCGTTTGTCAACACGTCCATGACGGTCGCTGGGTTAGCGTCACGAACCTTACGAAAACTGTCGATGTCTTCGACATACAGCCGGGCATCGAGGGGTAGGTCCGTGTACTCTGGCAGGCTTTCCAATCGAATCTTATTTAGACCACGGACGAAATAGCGGCATCTCTTCAGCATGATTTGGTAGTTGTAGTCGCCGCTGACCGCTCCGAATGGGATTTCCGGGTCCCTGAACAGATGCGTCTCAAGTTGAGTCGGAAAAATACGGCCCAGCGCTTGGACTACTCTGTTTGCCCAAACCTCGATCGGTGCCACGATCTCGTCTATGGGCTTGGCGTCATCGTACGTCCCCTCTTTCTTCCGCCGTTGGTACTCAGCCTGGACGGCTGTGAGCGCATTGTATCCCTCGTTCAGCAACGCGACGAGTTCTTCATTTGCTGTAGCAGCGTGGACACGCAGACGCATAGACTACCTGAAGGCTTTTGCCGCCGTACGACTGCGTTCACTTGACGGGCCGGCTGCAAGAAACGCGATTTCGCGAAAAGCCGTCATGCAGGCCCGGTCAAGTGCATGCATTGTTAGCCGCGGCGTCGATTATTGGCCGCAACAGTCCTGTTTGAGCTTGGCCACGTCCGCCAGGCGCTCTTCCACCTCAGCAACTCCGAGAAATACGCCCGATAGAGTTACCCAATCGTTTCTCCTGTAGCGACAATGATGCGCGAACGTGAGAAAAAGTTCGCGCGTTGGCCTCAACGCGCCTTTGAGTCCAAGGTCTGCTTGAAATCATACTCGAATTTGCGAAGTGCACTTGAGACATGGCGGTCCAAAACTTGCCATTCGGAATGAGCAGGCACCTGGGCCGTTTTCTCCAATGACCAAGTCATCGCGATTTCATTTCCGTTGCTGCGATTCTGTAACAAGGTCAACGTCAATTTCATTTGCGAATTAAGGTTTCCGTTCACTTCATTGGGGCGGGTAACCTGGAGAGCCACGAACAGAATGGCGACGTCGGGGCCCGAGGTCTCAACCAGTTGGACGCCGTACTGCTTCAATAAAGACGGGGCCAGCAATTTCGAATTAGGAAGTCTTGTGCGCGACCGGTTTTCTGCAGGCTCCGCATCGATATCGACGACCTTCAGCTTTTGCAACCCAGCGATTAATTCTTGCCCCTCCGGTTTGTACCGCAGGTCGACAATTTTTGGTTTCGCGGTTGGCTCCGGAGACGCGTCACGCTGCTGCGGAGCCTTAGACGCGACTGGCCGCGGACGTGGCAAGTCATGGATGGTTCTCGGATTCGCGTTGTAAATGGCCTGAAGTTCGTGCGCGGCTACTGCAAAGTTTAGGCTTTGACTCATTCCAGGGAAAAGAATCATCGTGTTCACGCCGATGACGTGCCCGTTCTCGTCGACGAGCGGCCCACCGCTGTTGCCTTGAGAAATCGCGGCCGTCGTTTGGATCCACTGAACGTTCGCTTCAAATGCAGGTGGAAGGCCATACTTTTGCCACAACTGATTCAATTCGTCACCAGTACGAGTCCCACTCACTATGCCTTGTGAAACCGAAAAACCTAGGCCCCGGGGCGCGCCAAATGCGAGCGTAGTCTCGCCCTTACGCACGTCCCGCGCAGAGATTTGTACGGGCCTTAGTTTATCCGATGGATAATCGATATGTAGCAATGCAAGGTCTCTCATCTTGTCCAGCACAACGTAGCCCACCACGTTCGTCAGGGAGCCATCAGAGAATCTGACACGGGCCGTGCCTGCATCCTCGATAACATGAAAGTTCGTCGCGATTGTCCCAAGTGTGTCCAGAACAAATCCGCTTCCTTCCGCATTTCGAGCTTCGATAACGACTACTGATTCTTCGACGCTTTCGACGATATCTTCAAGCTTCCGGGCGGTTGGGAGGCCGGTTCCTGGCAGATCAATGGAAGTCCCATCCGGACTAGGCGCGATTCGTTCTGTCGTCCTGGGTTGCACTGCTGTGAAATCCGACAGTAGCGGCGTACGCGGCGTATCGGACGATCGCTTTGGTGCCCTCGTGACGTAGAACCGCCCCAGCGAGAAGCCAAGAGCGACGACCACAAAAACGATAAAAAACGCTAGACAACCTTGTTTGGCACCGCCACTCATGGATCGCTAAGTCCGATAAACCACTAGTTGTTTTCGCAGAGCATTGCCGGCAGGAACCAAGGCCATCGCTCTCAAGTTGCCTGCCTCGAATGACCGTCGCACTGAACAGCGGAATTGTATCAGTGGTGCGATCGATGTGCAAAGCAAGACCACGGCGCGACACTTGCGGGCGATTAGGAAGAGCGCTGCACATCGAGGATGACAGCGGGATAGTGGATGCCAGACTGGGGGACCGCGTTGGATCGGCATGATGCCAGAGGCCACCGTGTTCTGATTCCCCTCGAGCAGTTTGATCGGCTCGGCGGACTCAGCCTCGCATCGCGGCCGCCGCTGGCTGCATGGTGTCTCAGGCGATCCAGAGGTCGCGGCAGGTTTGCTCGTAGCTTTGCTCGAGATCGAGCGGCAAGACGAAGGACTCCGCGAGCCAGAGCGGCAGCTTCGGCAGGGGCTGCCCTAAAACGAGCGCGTCGGACCAGAATTCAAGGAACGCTTCCGGACTCCGTCGGACCCAGCGCCACGACGGCACATACAGGTGCAGTGAATTTACGTTCATAGTGGGGTCGGAGTGAACGACGAAGGTCATCCGCTCGCGTCAGGACCACGTCGTTACCACCAGAACGGATAATAATCGATTGCCGACGTGGCGCGGCGGGATTGTTCTTTCATACGCTGAACCTCGTTGTCCAGCATCTCGATTTTCCATTGCAACTGGGCCTCGCGGCCGGAGTCCACCAGCGCCTGGCCGCGCTCCAGCTGCAGTTTGGCAACCTCGGTCCGCAACCGCAGACGTTCGATTTCGAGTGGCCCGAAACTTCCCGGCACGCGAATGTTGACGGCCGTCGCCTTCTTCCAGGTCGTTTCCGCCGCTTTTCGCTCGGCTTCGGCGCGCCGCAGCCAGGCTTGAAATTCGCTACTCGGCTGGCCAGCGGTGGCTTGCTCCAGCCGGGTTTGGGCCACCTGCACGTCATGCTGATATTCGGCCACGACGCTGCCTGGCACCGCACCCGCCACCCGCTTGTTGCTCTGCTCGACCCGATTCAGGTTCACCTCGGCCAATTGGAGCTGCGCACGGGCGTAGCGCACCGTAGCGCTCTCGGAAACGGCCTTGCTCGCGGCGACTGGCTCGGGCAGTTGCCCCCAACAAGCGACGGTCATCAAAACTATGGTCCACATCAGACGATCTCCCAAAACCGGCAACCGCTTAAGACCCAAACCGATTGTACCAACCACAATCGTCAGTCGCGTTGGGTTCCAGCAATCTCAGATGTGCCGGCCGATCTCACCCAGGACCACAGCAAGATGGAACGACGGCTAACTTAGCCGGAAGAGCTTCATGGCGTTGTCGCGGAAGACGGCCTGATGGTGCTGCTCGGGGATGAGCTCGCGGACGAAGTCGCGATAGACGGCGATGGATGCTAAGGGCCAATCGCTGCCGAACAGGATGCGGTCGGGACGCTCGGTGAACTCCAGCATGCGGCGCACGTCGTGAATGACGGTCTTCAGCGCGCCTTCGCTGCGGTAGCGCTCGAAGTCTTCTGCCGTGCCCACGACGAGCGCGGAGATATCGGCCCAGACGTTCTCCTTGAAGCCCGGCTTGTTGTTCTTGTAGATCAACTCGGCGCAGTCCATGAGCCAGGGGTTTCCGGCGTGGGCCAGCACGAAGTTGGTCTCGGGGAAATCGACCGCCAGGTCGTCGATCGGCAGCGGGTGGGCGTACTTCAACCGCGCGAAGTGCGACCACGTATCGCCGGTGTGAAAGATCACCGGAATCTTGTACTGCGCGGCCAGGCGGTAGTAGGGCAAGTAGCCGGCATGGTCCGGCGGGAAGTGCAGATATCCCAGATACGCCTTGAAGGCCACAACAT
>JBGTDH010000853.1:0-17583 GCA_041748435.1 Pirellulales bacterium | reverse complement strand
CACGTGGCGAATGATCTGAGCCCAGAACTTGCCGAAATCGGGCCAGGTGAGCCATGCGGCGGCCCAGCGACTCTTGGCAGCCGAGGTGAACGCCGCACTCATCCCGAGGCCGTAACGCCACCAGGCCAGGATCGGCTCGCCACTCTCGGACGCCAGAATGAACTCGCACGTCGGCTTGGGGCGCGTTGCTACATAACCCAGCAAGAACGGCGCGGCCTCCAAATCCAACTCCCGCAGCACTGGCGTGGGCCGCACCAAATGCGGCACAAACGGCTCTTCATGAATGGCCGACTTGCTGGCCGTGACCGTCTCCTTGGCAAAAATCTGCGGCACCGTCTGCGGGTCCTGGCAGAAGTAATAACGTCCGTTGCCCGTGCGGGCAATGCGTTCCAACACCTCTTGATGCGCACCCGCCCCGATGCCCACCGCCGTCACCGTGATGCGATTGGCCGCCATGCGCGATGCTGCGCCGTCAAAGTCTCCCGGCGAGGAAATTCCATCGGTGAGAATGATCACATGCTTGAGCTTTGCCACAGCAGAGTTCAACGCGTCGCCCGCCATCTCCATGGCCGGATACATGGCCGTGCCGCCGCTGGCCTGAATCGTGCTGATCCGCTCGAGCAGATAGCTCCGGTCTCCCGCGCTGTGAATCTCGGAGGCCCAATAACTGGCGCCATCGAACACCACGACGCCAATCTGATCGCGCGGCCCGAGCAACTCCACAGCCCCCTTGGCCGCGGTCTTGGCCAACTCCATCTTCATCCCGCCCATCGAGCCCGACTTGTCGATCACCAGCACCATCGCCAGGCTGGGCTTCTCTTTCTCCTTCTCGAAATCGCTGCGAACAGGCAGGATCTCCTCGAGCGCCGTCTTGTAGTAACCCCCCAGGCCAAACGATTGATCGCCGCCCAGCATGATCAGTCCGCCCCCCAGATCCTGCACATACGTGCGAATCAGCTCCATCTGCCGCACGGTCAGCGCCGTGGCGGGCACGTTCGAGAGCATCAGCGCCTCGTAACCTTGCAGCCCGGAGAGGTCTTCCGGCAAACCCTCGGTCGGGCGAGCATCGACCACCACATCGTGCTCCTTTAAGGCGTACACCAGATCGCGCGCCGTCTTGGGATCGCTATCGATCAGCAGCACGCGCGGTTTGCCGCTGGCAAAAACCAGCCCCGCCGCCTGATTGTTGTCCAACAGCGTGTCCTGAAATCCTTCGATCCGCACACTGAACTCGGCCAGTCGATCCTGGCCCACCGTCTGGCGGAAACGGAAGCGGTTCTCTCCCTGCTTGATGCTGTGCGTCTTGGCCTCGCCCGTGTCCAGCCGCAGAGAGCCCTTGTAGATTTCGATCTGACCGGCATCGTCGTGATTGGAATCGATCACCACCTCGACAAAGAACGGCTCCCCTTCACGCACCTGCGCCGGCACGTTTACGGCGGAGACCTGCACCTCCGGATCGCTGCGCGTGGCCAGCGGCACCGTGTCGATCGGAATGCGGGACGCCAGCGCCGCCCGCAACGAATCTCCGCGGGTCTGGTTCCCATCCGTGAGCAGCACGATCTGCGGCACATAGAAGGGCGGAATGGAAGCGGCTGCCACCTCAATGGCCGCCGCCAGATTAGTGCCGCGATTGTTCGCCAACTCCGGCGGCGCCTCCGAAGCAGCGTCCGGGTTCACAGCGTCCAGGTTCGTAGTCCCGCCTCGAGGCGGTTCTTCCGGTTCGACCTGCACCTCCCCCGGCTCAGCGGCAAACTCCAACACGGCCGCACGATTGCCGCCCGTCTGCTCGCGCGCCTCGGCAACATACTTCGCCGCCGCCTGCCGCGACTCCTCGCCAATACTCAAGCTCGCATCGCGCACGAATACGACGAACATCCGCGACGTGGGCAGCAGCAGCGTCAAATCCGCCAGCGCCAGAACCAGCAGCACCACCACCATCGACCGCACCGCCAACGACACGACCCTCTGCCGCCGCGGGAAATCCACCAAACTACGATGGAAATACCACACCAACACCGGCAGGACCAACAGTCCCGCCAGCCACGCCGGCCGCACAAATTCAAGTTGAAGAGGTGTCACAGCGCAAACGCCTGAAGTATTTCTCGACTCTAGCCTATCTCCTCTCGATCCCAACTCCTAACGGCCGCCTGCCCGCACGCGAAGCAGCCAATTTTTGGGATTACGGGGGTTGTTCGGTTCTGCGCGCTCGATTGGCCAAGACTTGCTTACAATGCTTGCCAAAGATTAACCCGTGCATGGGGAGCAACCGTTATGGCAGATCAGAGGCGGACGATCCAGGAAGCGCTGATCACTTATGATCGACGAGCCGATCAAGACGTGATGGACATGGCCGAGCAGCAGCGTGCCGAGGTGGTCAAACGGTTCCCACGCGACGCATGGCCTACTATGCCACTTGAACGGTACGCCTTGGGGTTGGGAAACAGGCAGGATTCCTTCTGCTGGTGGTTGGAGTTTGGAGCAACCCATATCGGCTCGATGAAGGGCGGCGCAGCAGGAAAACACATTATATATCGTCGCAACAACGGAGAGTGGTTCTACGATCGTCAGCGGTACAAGGATGAGCAGGAGGCCTGGCGCGCTGTTCGGGCGGGATTCTTGGAAGCGTTTCAGAAGGCCAGCCAGGGCGATTGGGAGACAATCGATCAGATCGACGCAATCGATTGGGGACCCGCGCTGCGGACAAAGACACTCCACTGTTACTTTCCGGACGACCTGCTGCCCATTTCTTCCTTCGCCCACATCCGGCACTTCTTGAATAGCCCGGGCCACGCAGACAAAGCCAGCGCTCCGGGTTACCAAGTCGTAAGGCTTAATCGAGTGCTGCGGGACACGCTTCGCAATCTGCCGGAGTTGATGGGCTGGAGCACGAAGGAAATTGAACACTTTCTTTACCAGTGGGCCGATCCGCGGGACCAACCAAGAATCGTGAAGATTGATCCGGGGAAGGACGCCCAATTCTGGCCGGAGTGTCTAGCTGGCGGATTCATCTGTGTCGACAGAGACAAATTGGGCGACCTGCGGCAACTCGAATCTAAGGACGTCCTACAGAAGAGCTTCAAGGATTCTTACGGAGCCGAGTACAACGATCATGCGTCGACGATTGCCAAAAAGGCGAGAGAATTCTGGACATTGCGGGAACTGGAGCCGGGTGATTTGGTTGTAGCGAATCAAGGCATCTCCAAGGTGCTGGCCGTGGGCACAGTCGTAGACCCGGGCTACGAATGGCGCGAGGAACGCCCTGAATACAAGCATCTCGTCACCGTCAAATGGGATACCGGCTTCGCAGGTGACATTCCGCCTCAAAAGGCATGGGGCTTGGCCACGGTCGCACCGCTCGACGGCTCAGGTCGGGCGACGCGTGTGGTGGGTGGTCGCTTGTTCTGAAGGGTTTCTGGAACGCTGATCTACGCAAATCGGCACTAATCAGACACCGGGGCGGGCACCCCGTGGAAGCGGTCGAGTGTTCTGACGACGCGATGCGGTTCTCTTCGAGCGGCGCTTGGGACTGCATTCATGGCGGACGTGCAGGATCGCGCCCGTGGTAAAAGGCGGTCATCGTTGGCCAGATCGGGGGTTCTAGCTTATGATTGCTCTATGAGCAGCCGCCGCAATGGATCCGCCGTTTTAGAAAGAATGCTGGCCCCCGTCAGCGAGAGCCTGAACGTCGAAGCTGCCCAGAAACTCGTTCGCTTGAAGGCCGACGCGAAAACTCAAGCGCTCGTGGACAGGCTTGCCCACAAGTGCAACGAAGGCGAAATGACGGCTGCCGAGCGGGCGGAGTACGATCGCCTGGTGACCGCGGGCACGATGATTGCGATTCTGCAAGCCCAAGCCCGGCTGGTGCTGGCTAAGAATCGTGATTGACGCCACCACGCGACGTTTGGTTCGGACGCGCGCCCGCCTGCGGTGTGAATACTGTCACATCCACGAGGATGACGAACCCTTCACCTTTCACTTGGAACACATCGTACCGCACAAGCATGGCGGCGGGGATGATCCGTCGAATCTGGCCTGGAGTTGCCAAACCTGCAATCTAGGAAAAAGTTCCAACCTAAATGCGGTCGGGCGACGCTCCGAGTCCTCAACATCAACGCCGATGACCGCGTTGGTTTGCGGCAATTGCTGATTGCGCTGGGCGAGTTTCCACCGTCCTAGCTCCCGGTAACCGGTCTACCGCGGCATTCCGAGGGAGGCAGAGCGACGTTCAATCTCGGCACTATTACCGGCCCCGGCGAGAGAGCGCGCGTTTGGCGCAGCCACGGCGGTGGAGACTTGCCTCAGCATCAGCGCGGCAATCCGATCAGGCCAACGGCATCGGGTGGCGTTGCAGGACGATGGCATCGGCGGAAGGATGCGCGGGCGTGATGGCCGAGAGCGGCTTGCGCGGTAGCTCGGTCTTACGCAGCACGCCGGAGAGGCAGACGATCGTCACCGCCAGCACCATGTTCACGGTCAGCCAGTAGCGGCGATTGTCGCGAAAGCGCTGCGTGGCCTTGCCCTGACCGGTGAGCGCGCTGGCCAGGAAGAATACCGCAAAGGCCAGCACGAACTTGATGCCGAACACAATGTGGTAATACGGCACCTGCGAAACGAAATACGTCTTCTCGATCAAGACGATGTTCACGATCCCGCTGATGAGCAGAAAGGAAATGGAAATCTGCACCGGCCGCCCCCAATGCTGCCGGACCGCTTCGTGCAGCTTGCCGCGGGCATCCTCACTCAGCACGCTTAGAGAAGGCACCAGCGCCAAGCGGGCGAAGATCGTCCCGCCGACTGCCGTGATGGCCGCCAGGATGTGCATCCACCGCAAGATCACTTCCAGGAAAAAATTGAAGTCCATGTGCCAACCGAACTGGTGGAGGATAAAGTGGGAAGGACTCGCTCGCCCGATCGTAGGCGGGTTGCCGGGAATTGTCCAGCGGCCGAGGCGCACAGATGGTGACTCATGAAAACAGCTCTGGTCTTGATGTTGAGCATCTGCGTGCAGGCTTTCGCGGCCGAATACCAGATCGCGCCCTTCGCCGCCGATGTGACCATTCCCTTAGGGCATCGTTGCATGGGAGTGCTGCCGACCAAAAGCCAGCGGATCGACGATCCTCTGGAATGCCGGGGGTTTGTGCTGCTAGGCGTGGGGCAGCCCGTGGTGCTGGCCGCCGTCGATTGGTGCGAGATTCGCAACGGCGCGTACGACCAGTGGCGAGACGCTTTGGCGGCCGCGGCCGAAACATCGCGCGACCGCGTCCTGGTGTGCAGTCTGCATCAGCACGATGCTCCCGTGACTGACCAAGGCGCGCAAGAGCTGCTCGATGCCGTGGGCCTCAAAGGCGAGCTCTACGACGTGGCATTTCAGGCGGAATGCCTGCAGCGCCTCGCCGCGGCAATCAAGAAAAGTCTGGCCACGCCGCAACGCGTGACGCATGTGGGAATCGGGCAGGCGCCGGTGGAGCGCGTGGCCTCCAATCGCCGCGTCGTGCAGGCCGATGGCCGCGTGTCGTTCGGCCGCGGGAGCCGGTCCGGCGGCGAGGCGTTCCATCGCGATGCGCCCGACGGAGAGATCGATCCGCAGCTCAAGACGCTCAGCTTCTGGGATGGCGAGACGCCCCGCTTGGCGCTGCACGTGTATGCCACGCACCCGATGAGCTACTACGGCCAAGGCGGCGTGACGAGCGATTTCGTAGGCTTGGCTCGTCGGTTGCGGCAGCAGGACGATGCCCGCGTGTTTCAGATCTATGCCAGTGGGGCCAGCGGCGACGTGACCGCCGGCAAGCACAACGACGGCTCTCCCGCCATGCGCCCCGTGTTGGCCCAGCGTCTACATCAGGCGATGCGCCAAGCATGGCAGACCACGCGCCGGGTGCCTCTCTCCGAATCGCACTTCCGCTCGACCCCGCTCGATCTGCCCTACATCGCCTCCGCAAAACACAGTTCGGAGACGCTGCAACAAACGCTGAGCGACACAAATGCCAAAGTTACGGATCGCATCCTGGCGGCCATGAGCCTGAGCAGCCGCCGCCGTGTCGAGGCGGGCCAGAAGATCGATCTGCCTTGCCTGGACCTTGGCGCCGCCCAGTTGGTGCTGCTGCCCGGAGAGTCGTTCGTGGGTTATCAACTCCTCGCTCAGCAAATGCGCCCCGATTCGTTTGTCGTCACGCTTGGTTACGGCGAATGCTGGCCCGGCTACATTCCCACCAATGCCGCCTTTGCCGATAACTTTCAGGATGTCTGGCTATGGGTCGCTCCCGGCAGCGAAGCACGCCTGCGAGAAGCGATGCACAAGGTGCTGCAGCCGTGAGGGAGTAATCCGAACAGGCGTGCTTCTGGTGTTACAGCAGCACGCCTACGACGCAGGCGGTCATGAAGTTGGCCAGCGTTCCGGCGATCATGGCGCGCAGGCCAAGCACGCTGAGCTCGTGACGCCGCTGGGGAACCATGCCGCCGATGCCGCCGATCTGGATGGCGATGCTGCTGAAGTTGGCGAACCCGCACAGGGCATACGTGGCGATGACCACCGAGCGAGGCGAAAGAGGCGTCGGCCCCTCGATCATCTGCGCCAGATGAATGTAGGCCACAAACTCGTTGAGCACGGTCTTTTCGCCCAGCAACGTGCCGACGCTCACGGCGTCGTTCCACTCGACCCCCATCAGCCAGGCCAGGGGAGCGGCGATCCAGCCCAAGGCCGTTTGCAGCGTGAACCCTTCGATGCCGAATAGCTTGAAAAGTGACCAACTGACCACGGCGTTGGCCAGCGAGATCAGGGCAATGAATGCCAAGAGCATGGCGCCCACATTCAGGGCCAGCGTCAGTCCTTCGCCGGCGCCGCGGGCTGCGGCATCGATTGAGTTGGCATCGACGCGCTCCATCTTCACCTTTGCGCCGCCGCGCGTCTTGGGCACTTCGGTCTCGGGCCACATGAGCTTGGAGGTCACAATCACGGCCGGGGCCGCCATCACGCTGGCGGAGATCAGATGGCCGGCGATATCAGGGCCGAAGCTGCCCGAGAGAATTCCCACATAGGCCGCCAGCACGCCCCCTGCCACGGTTCCAAAGCCACCGGCCATAATGCAGTGCAGCTCGCTGCGCGTCATCTCGGCCAGATAGGGTTTGATCATCAGGGGCGCTTCGGTCTGGCCGAGGAAAATGTTGCCCGCGGTGCTCAGGCTTTCCGCTCCGCTGATGTTCATGGTGCGAGCCATGACCCACCCCATGCCGCGCACCACCCATTGCATGATGCCCCAGTGATAGAGGAGCGTCATCAAGGAGGAGAAGAAGATGATCGTGGGGAGGACTTGAAAAGCGAAGAACGCTCCCGTGTTGGCCCAATCTCCGCCTGCGGATACCGGCCCCATGTTGGAATCGGCGGGGCCGACGGGAACATTGTTCCAGACGAGATTGCCGAACAGGAATTTGGCGCCTTCCACGGTGTGTGCGGTGAGTGCGTTGAAGACATCGTTAGCGGCGGCAAAGAACCGTCGGCCGGGCGGCGTCTTGAGCACCAGGAAGGCAATGCTGAACTGCTGGGCGGTGCCCCAAACAACGACCTTCCACTCCACGCGGCGACGATTGGTGCTGAGCAGCCAGGCGATGCCAAGGAACGCCGCCAGGCCGAACAGGCTCATGCCGCGCTCGGCCAGCGTGCTGTTCAGGCCGTCGCGCATGGCGGCGCCGATGGCGGAGGAAGCCGGCTGCTCCTGCGCCGCACACATCGGAACGAAGGAGACAAGCGCCAAACCTACCGCCGCACCGCATGCGGCTAACCAAGAAGATCGATGCATTCGAGCCACCTGAACGCGGCAGACGCGTGGGAAGGAACCGCCGCGATTCTAATAGGGCGGCGACGCACAATCCACCTGCTCTGGCGAACCGACAAGGTATAATAGTTGAGGCAAGCGGATATCGCCCTATCGCATTCTGGTTGACCGGCGCGGGAATCTCATGCTATAAGCGCGACCGAAGGCTGCGGCGCTTCAGATCACTTTCAGCGTTTCCCATGGCTCTTATCACCCTTCAGGTTCTGGATGGCGCCGACCGCGGTCGGACCTACGAGGAAATGGCCACTCCCGTCACCATCGGACGGGAAGAGGGGAACACCATTCAGCTCAATGACGAGCGGGTGAGCCGTTTCCATCTGAAGATCCAGGAGGATCAGGAGAAAGTCGTGCTCACCGATCTGGAGAGCACCAACGGCACGAAGGTCAACGGAGAAGAGATCCAACTGCGCATTCTGCGGTTCGGAGACATGATCACGCTGGGACGCAGCGTATTGTTGTTCGGATCACGCGAGCAGATTGCAGAGCGCCTGGCCAGTTTGCGAAAACACGATCATGGCCCCGGCACCGTGGGACCGGAGGAGATTGACCGCTCGTCGCAGGCGGCATCGCTCGATTTCGAGGTGAATTGGAGCGACAACTCCGACGCGCGGGCCACGCTGCACGCCCTGCTGCCCCCCGACCTGCCAGACCGTCTGAGCCCCGGCCAAGCGGCGCAACTGGCAGAGTTGCTGGAGTATCTGCACATCCGCATTCGTGGCCTGCTGACCACGGTGAAGATGGACGACCGCAGCGAGACCGTGGCCCTCGATGGCCGCCGCTGGCAAGCCCTGCTCGATCTCCAATCCCGCCTCGCCGGCTACCTGCGCCAAATCGGCGAACCCGAAAATGAGTAGCGGGAAACGCGCGGTTCCGCGGGCTGCGTCGACCAACACCAGCAATAAGTCGCTGGAATCCTGGATCTGGGATGCCGCGTGCAGCATTCGCGGCGCGCAGGAGGCCCCCAAGTTCAAGGACTTCATTCTGCCGCTGATCTTCACCAAGCGGCTGTGCGACGTGTTTGACGATGAGCTCAACCGCATTGCCCAGGAGGTCGGCTCGCGGGCCAAGGCGTTCAAGCTGGTCGCCAAGGACAAGAATCTCGTCCGCTTTTACCTGCCGCTCAAGCCCGAGAATCCGGACGAGGCTGTCTGGTCGGTCATCCGCAAGCTCACCGGCAAGATCGGCGAGAGCCTGACGACGTACCTGCACGAGATCGCCAAAGCCAATCCGGCGCTGGACGGCATCCTCGACCGGATGGATTTCAACGCCACAACCCACGGCCAGCGCGATATCGACGACGACCGGCTCTCGAATCTTATCGAGCGGATCAGCGAGAAGCGGCTGGGCCTGGCCGATGTCGAGGCCGACATTATCGGCCGCAGCTACGAGTATCTCATTCGCAAGTTCGCCGAGGGGAGCGGCCAGTCGGCCGGCGAGTTCTTCACGCCGCCGGAAGTCGCCCGCATCATGGCGGCGATCATGGATCCCGACCCGGGCATGAGCGCCTACGACCCGTGCTGCGGCTCGGCGGGCCTGTTGATTGCCTGCGAGCACGTGCTGGACGACAAGATGTTAGCCCGCCGCGCAAGCAAGGGAAAAGCGGGCCAGTTCTTCCTCGTCAACGCCAGCCAGGTGGTCGAAAAGGGCGACCCCAAGAACTTCATCCCGCCCGCCGGCATCAAGTAGTCTTCATCCCCTTCTGATTGTTCGGATAGGAGCTGTCACGCCCCGGCGAGCACAAGACGGTTCAGGCCCGCATCCTGAAAGCGAAACCACTGAGTCGGCGGTTGCAGGCCGCGCAATATGCCGGAACAATGGATGCCAGCTTAACCAATCGCAGGTGATTCACGTGAGCAGCTTCGAAACATCCGCCACTGTGGAAGATCAGGGCCAAGTTCACGTTGCGGGCGTGCCATTCGCGACAGGCACGGAAGTCGAGGTGACGATCAGTCCCAAGCGCCGTTCGGCCGACGAGTTCGTCGTTGCTTGGCGGCGCGTCTGCGCGCAGTTGCGCGGTCGCCCGAATGATCCAACAACCACTGACGAGGAGATTTGCGAGGAGATCAAACGCTACCGGGCCGGGCAATGAACGTGCTCCTCGACACGAATGTCTTGCTCTCAGAAGCGCTACGCGCGCACCAAGCGAATACAAGACGGTTCAGGCTCGCATCCTGGCCTATGCACAGGAGATCGGCTGGACGTACGTGCCGCGGGTGGAGGCGGAGAGACAGCGCGGGTTCGATCACGCCAAGGCGACCGCGGCCGAACAGGCGAGCGGCGCGTCGCCTTATTTCAACGATCTGCTCGATTCGCAGGTGCGCTTGCTGAACCCGCGGTATGCCGAAGGCCCCGGCGCACTCGGCCGCGACGTGCGCCGGCTGCATGCGGACATTGCGGGGAACCGAGACTTCTAGGGCGTGAGCTCAATCTCGTGCTGATCGACAACGGCCCGATCGAGAATGCGGAACAAGTGGGCATCTTGCTCGACGCGTCGACGGCTGACGTTCGACGAGTCTCTGCTTGGACTGCCCGGCGATCTGCAGGATTACGTGATCGTCCATGAGCTGCTCCACGTCAACGTGCCAAATCACGGCAAGCTGTGGAAAAGCCTCACGAGAGCCCACCTGGGCGACTACGAAATACTGGAATCTCGTTTACAGCGACTTGCAGGCAAGTGTACGGAGACGCACCGTAGATGCACATGTGGCATCGTCGCAAGCACGCCATGCCGTCGTGCCCTGGCACAGCCGTTACAAGCTCTTAAGGAACTTCATGGCCTGGGCGATTTCGAAGATGGGGTCATTGCCGCTGCTACGCTCGAGGGTGAAGTAGCCCTTGTAGTCGCGCTCTTCCAGCACACCTAACAGTGTGGGAAAATCTGCGGCGCCGCGGCCGACGGGTGTTTCCAATCCGCGGCCGATGGCCAAATCTCGCACGCCGTCTTTGACATGCACGTGCAACACGTGCGGGGCCAGCACGCCGATCGATTGCGTGGCCGAGAAGCCGTTAATAATCAGATTGCCCGGGTTGAAGTTCACTCCCACGGTGCCGGACGGCACAGCCTGAATAAGCCGCGCTAAATCCTCGGCGCTTTCACTGCCGGTCTCCGCCGCGAGCAACGCGCCAACCCGCTCGCCATGCTGTCCCAAATCGGTGAGCACTTCCAGCAGCGTCTGCCAAGAGCGATCGGCCGGATCGGCGGGGACGCGGCCAATCTGGTTGATCACGACGCTGGCCCCCAAATCATGCGCTAATTGCAGGGCGGCCTTGGTTCCCTCGACGCGCCGCGTGAGGTCTTCTTCGACATCAAAACCACGCCGCGTGGGGTAACTCACCGCGCAGACTTTGAGGTTCAGGTCGTCCAGCATCTTACGCAGTTGCCGCAACGCCGTGCCGGTAGCGTCCTGCGGCCGAATCTCGTGCCGCGCATCGATTTCCACGGCGGCCGCGCCCAACTGCCGCGCCGTCTCCAGCGCTTGCCGAAACGGCAACCGCAGACTCTTCAGTTGGATACCGAGCTTCAGTTCAGGCAACGGGGCCTCGATATTAATTCGGCAACTTATTTTGGCGAGACTCCTTATTGATCTGCCGAGCCAACTCGCCAGGATCGGCTCCCTGTCGTCTGCTGGGCGGCAAATACAACTCGCTGGGATCCACATCGACGAACTCGGCCATACTTGCGTCCACCGCGCGAGCTCGGCTTCCTCAACAGACATTGTACCACGATGGAGAAGCGATTACTTCGTTTGTACTACCTCAGAATTGGCAGTCCGCGGCGGCTTGCGTTGAAGCGTTCCCCCACCTACGATCAGGCAACTTAACTTGCTGTTGTGCGCCGCGTTCGAGGATGAGACCGTTATGAATTATCTGCCGACCTTGTGGGCGCAAGACGGCGGCAGCGCCGGGCCCTTGATTGCCATTGGAATCGTTATCGCCGCGCTGTTCGCCGGCATCTTTCTGATCCTTCTGCTTGTCTACGGCAGCCTGTGGTTCCAGGCCTACATGAGCAACGCGCGCGTCAGCCTGTTCAGCCTGGTGGGCATGAGCCTGCGGCAGGTGAATGCCCGCACCATTGTGCAGGCCAAGATTATGGCCATGCAGGCCGGGGTGGGCGAGGACGCCACCACGGGCATCACCACGCGGCGTCTGGAGGCGCATTATCTGGCCGGCGGCAATGTGCCGGGCGTAATCCGGGCGATCATCGCCGCCCATCGGGCCGATATCGATCTCGACTTCGACAAAGCGGCAGCCATCGATCTGGCCGGCCGCGACGTGCTGGACGCCGTGCAGACCAGCGTTTATCCCAAGGTCATCGACTGCCCGGATACGCAAAGGACGCACAAGGCCACGCTCAGCGCCATCGCAAAGAACGGCATCGAGTTGAAGATCAAGGCCCGCGTCACGGTGCGCACCAACATCGCGCAATTGATCGGTGGGGCGACGGAAGAGACCATCATCGCCCGCGTGGGCGAGGGCATCATCACGTCGATCGGCTCGGCCGCCAGCCACTTGCTCGTAATGGAAAACCCCGAGATGATTTCCAAGGCCGTGCTGGCGCGCGGTCTGGATGCCCACACCGCGTTCGAGATTGTTTCGATTGACATCGCGGATATCGACGTGGGCGAGAACATCGGCGCGCGGCTGCAGGCCGATCAGGCGGAAGCCGATATGCGCGTGGGTCGGGCCGAAGCGGAAGGGCGCCGTGCGATTGCCGTGGCGCAGGAGCAGGAGATGAAGGCGGAAGTCTCGCGAAACCGCGCCTTGCTCTATCAAGCGGAAGCGGAAGTGCCGCTGGCCATGGCGACCGCCTTCCGCAAGGGCTACCTGATCGCGATGCCGGCCAACGGCAATGGTCGCTCGGATTAGAAAGCCCTGCGCTCCAGCCGGATGTTGCCTGTTTCCAGGCCGGCAAGAAACTGCCGGTTGCTCTCCAACAGTCCCGGAAGCGCGGCCATCTCGGCGGGGGTGCACCAGTGGACGGATTCCACTTCCGCTGGATTGGGACAGAGTTTGCACTCTGCGCGGAAATCGGCTTGCCACCAGGCCAGCTCCACGCCCCACGGCGTGACGCTGCTCCAGGCACGCCTGCGAGGCACGACCGCCATGCCCAACTCCTCCTGAATCTCGCGGATCAAAGCCTCTTTCTCGGATTCCACGCCTTCGATGCCGCCGCCCGGAAAGCAGTACGCGCCCGGCGCCACGACCGTTTGTGATCGCCGGATCACCAGCAGGCGATTCTCCCGCATCAAAATGGCGACCACGCCGCGGCGATGCTGGCTGACACGCTCTGGTTGCATCAAGGGTGGTTCAGTCATACGTGGACTGTAGCGTCTTTTCTTCGGCAGCGGCATCTGGCAGCGGTGTCCGGTTGCGAGTCCAAATCCGGATACTCTGTTATGCGGTCTGTTTATTGCTGTTAGCCACGGGAGCCACATCGTGATTCGCCTCCTCAACCGCATCTTGCGACAAGGCCTGCCGTGGGGCGTCGTCATCCTGTCGATCGGCTTGGCGCGTCAACACGCCGCCGGGGCGGGAGCATTTGAGCCCAATGGCTGGCTGACCCAGGCCCAAACGGCCTTGGCTCAACTAAGCGAGCTCCTACCGCAGCCCCCGACAACCACAGCCGATTCGTCGAACGTGCCCGCGGAGGTCGTCCTCGCCCCCCCGGCCGTCGAGCCCCGGCGTCCCCTGGCGACTTCGCCTCAGTTTGCACCACGCCGTGGGGGCCAGTACTCCTGCGGTCCTAATCATTGCCGCCATTAGGATTCGTGAATTCTGGCATGGAAGTCGCCAGCGGCGCATACGCTCGGTAGAATCGCCGGACCGAGGGAATGTTCGCGTTGATTTACACCCACACGACTGGCGCCATGTCTACCCGAGAAGCCGAAGGACCCGTAGAGATTTCCCTGGTGGGAGAGTTGAACGAGGGCGAGTCCGCGCTGAGCGAGAAGTTGCTCGACGTGCCCCCCGGCGGCGAATGCCTGATCTATTTCGATTCTCCCGGCGGCAGCCCTTATGTAGCCATGGCGCTCATGAATCTGATTGTGCTGCGGGGATTGCAGGCCACCGGCATTGTGACGGGCGAGTGCTCGTCCGCCGCGCTGTGGCCCTTCGCCGCGTGCGTGCGGCGGCTGGTCACGCCGTACAGCGTGCTCTTGTTTCATCCCATGAAATGGCAGAGCGAGGAGCACGTGGGATTGCACGAGGCGGCCGAATGGGCTCGCCATTTCGGCCAACTTGAATCCGATATGGACGCGCTGCTGGCCACAATGCTCGGCATGGATCCGCTGGAAATGCAGAAGTGGATGCGGCCCGGTCGCTACGTCAGTGGGCCGGAATTCGCCACCCTGGGTTTGGCCGAGCTGGTGGAGCTCAAGCCGCTGCCGGGTTTTTCCGGCAACAATGGCGTTGCAAGGCGAACGAGAAAAAAAGTTCGCTAAGACGCCTAACACGCAGCGCGCAGCGGGAATTCGTACAGCGCGGCAATCTCCGCTGCCACGCGATTCGCCAAACCCGTGAAGCGCTTCACCAACGCGGGCACGTCGTCCACGCCCAGCGATGCCAAAGCTTGGAATTTGTGCGTCAGCACCGCGTCCAACTCGGCGCTGGTGTTGCGGGCGTGGCCAAGCGGATACATCACCCGTCCGCTGCTGAGTTTGCCCAACGACGCGTGCTCGATCTCCACGGTCGTGGGAATGCCATCGGGATAGCAGGCGTCGTACTCTGGCCCTCCGTGCCGGAAGTCGATCTTCTGGATGATGGTGCGCGTGAGCGGATGCACCAACGCCGCGTCGTCGTAATCCGCGGGCAAGAGCATCAGCTCCCGCCATCCTGCCCGACGCTGCTCGTAAGCCTTTCGCAACAGCGTGGCGATAATGTAAACCATCGAGTGATCGGCGCTTTGCCGCGTGCGGGGATCGCGCTTCGCCGGGTCGCCGATGATCGAGTAGGCCGGCTCGTAGATCGTGATCCGCAGCGCGCCCAGTTTCTCGGGAGTATCGAGCAGCGCGGGATGTCGCGTCAGGAGGTCGATCAATCCCTGAATCGCTCCGGCCGACTGATGTTCGTACAGCCCCAGCTTGAAGTGCATGCCGTGAAGGGCAAAATCATTGCCCGCGGTAGTGAGGGTCAGATCGAAGGGGCTCTCCTTGGCCGCGGGCGGCTTTGCGAACAGGCAGAACAGCGCCTCTGCATTGCGAAAGATATCGGCCGGGCCGACGAACCCGCGCATCGCCCGTCGCATGCTGAGCACGGCCACCTCGGCGCTGATGGCCGCCGAGGCGCCCTTGGAATCGGAAAGCTGCTTGCCATGCCGGATGGCGCGGAAGGGCACATAATGGGCTACCACCAGGCCGATGGCCGATTCGATCTGCTCGGCGGTCGCGCCCAGCATGGCGCCGTACACGCACGCAGAGGCGATCGCGCCCGGCACCACATGATCGATCTTGTAGGTCTTGAGCGAAAAGACCTCGGCCAGCCGCCCGCGGATTTCGTCCAGCAACAGCATGGCCTTCAACGTCTGGAGGCCCTCGCATCCGGCCACCTGGGAGGCCGCGATGGCCACCGGATAGAAGTCGTTGTGACCGAACTCTCCGGCGAGGTTGCCGCGTATCGGATCGTAGCCGAAGTTGGTGCCGTTGGCGTCCCACTCCCGCACCGCAGAGCAGTTGGCCACGACCGCCTTCTCCGGCGCAACGCGTTGGGACGAGCCGAACACGCCAGCGCCTGGCTGCCCATTCTGCACGGGGTATTCGAGTGCCTCCTGTCTCAGCAACGTCGGAGCATTCGTGCCGCAGGCCAAGGCCGACACACCACAAACCACACTATCAAAATGAAATCGCTCGACGGCCGCCAGCGCCGCCTCGGCCGGCTCACCCCATTTGCCGCGAAGGAAGTCGATCGCGTATTGCCCGAGGCCGCGAGCCTGGTTTTCGTGTCGGGACAGCAAGACGTGGGTTTTGCTCATCTGTCCGATTCTAGGACCGCCTCGCTGAACCCACAACTCGGCAGGGAGAGACGCGCTGCAACGCGATGGGGTAAAACAGGTTGCGATCGAAACCCAAGTGCCACGTCACAACGTATAGTATTGCAGGGGAACCCGGCAGAATCCGCTCGCTGGCATCTCGGCTTGCCGGCGCGGTATAAACTAGCCTATTGGATTCCTCGTCACAAAGGCGGCAGGATGGTCGCCCGTAAGAATGTCCGAAGCCACACTGTCTGTCGTCGATTCGAAAAGCCTGCTGGCACTGTTCGGGACCCGCGATCAGCATTTGCGGCGGATTCGCGAGGCCTTGCTGGTGAACATCTCCGCCCGCGAAGGGCAATTGCACGTCGAAGGGGAGCCGGCCGCCGTGGCGAAAGCCACGGAAGTGCTGGAACGCTTGCAGGCCCAGGTGCAGCGGTACGGGGCCCTCACCGCCGACGATGTCGACCGCGCACTGGGAAAAGGGACCAACGGCAAGACGCCCGCCGATGATGGCCCGACCATCGACGTAATGAACGCCGGCCGTAAAATTCGCCCGCGAACCGCCGGGCAGACAGAGTACGTTCAGACCATTCGCAAGAACGATGTGGTGTTTTGCAGCGGACCCGCTGGCACGGGAAAGACGTATCTGGCGGTGGCCCTTGCAGTTGCGGCTCTAAAGCAGGAGCAGGTTAAGAAGATTGTGCTGGTCCGCCCGGCCGTAGAGGCGGGCGAAAGCCTGGGCTTCCTCCCCGGCGATCTGGCCGCCAAGATCAATCCCTACCTGCGGCCGCTGCTGGATGCCCTGCGGGAGATGATCGATTACGATCAGATGAAACGGTTTACCGAGCAGGATGTGATTGAGGTGGCGCCGCTGGCTTACATGCGCGGCCGTACCTTGAATGAAGCGTTTATCATTTTGGACGAGGCCCAGAACACCACCGTCGCCCAGATGAAAATGTTCTTGACGCGTATGGGACGAGGCTCGAAGATCGTCGTCTCCGGAGACACCACCCAGATCGATCTGCCGCCCCATACGCGCAGCGGTCTGGTCGATGCCTTGCGGCGGCTCCGAGGAATCGAAGGTTTGGCCCAAGTCGCCCTGACGAATGCCGATATTGTGCGGCATCGCCTGGTGCAAGAGATCGTGCGGGCCTACGAAGAAGACACACCTCGGAAGAAACACTGAGAGACCCCTGCGGATCGCAGCGGCCACAATTCACCGCCGATCGACCCGCAACAGCAATGTCTAACGGCCCGAAACGACGCACGCGGCAAGAGCGAGTAGTGTTGGAACTGCCCCCCGGCAAGTTCTTTACCTTGCTGCGCGAGCTGCGCAGCCCCTTGATGCTGTGGCGAATGGCGCTGGCCGTGCTGGCAGCCGTTGCGCTGTGGGCCGTGAATGCAGCTTGGGCGCCCCCCTTCGGCTTCCGGTTGGGCGATGTGCCGCGGCGCGATATTCAATCCGCGGTGTTGTTCAGCGAATCCAATCCCGCGGCGACCGAAGAGGCCCGGCAAAAGGCCCGCGAGCAGGCGCGTTATGTCTACACGGAGAATGCGGAACCGCTGATCCAATTGCGAGCCGCACTGCGCAACGCTGTGGTAGCCGTTACCAGTGCCACCACGTACGAGAGTGTCGATCAGGCGGCTTGGCGGCAATTCCACGCTCCGCTGGCCGAGGGCACCGCGCCGATGGCCCGTGAGATCGAGGAGGCACAGTTCGAGCAGTTTCGCTCCGCGCTGGCCGGCGACAAGGACCTGTTGAAGTTCCAGCAAGCGCTGGCGGCCGCG
>JBGTDH010000852.1:0-2812 GCA_041748435.1 Pirellulales bacterium | reverse complement strand
GCTTACGCCACCCCCGCTCGTCACCGCTCGCCTCCCGACATACTTTGTCCTTGACTTACCCGGTGGGCAACGATGCAATGAATCGAGTGGGAGCGGTCGCGCGCAAGCGTTGGCGCCGCGCCCTCGGAACAGTCTTGTCGCTTACCCGTTCGGGAGAGGTTATGAGCTACCTACATGTTCGCGGGGCTTCACGGTCGCGAGGCCCGCGTGGTTTCACGTTGGTGGAAGTGCTGGTGGCCACGGTGCTGACCCTGCTGATCATGGCGGCCACGGTCACCCTGTTCGGCAGCGTGACGGAAGGCATCGCCGGCAGCCGGGCCATTATCGAAACGGTCGATCGCCTGCGCGGCACGCAAGAACGCCTGAGCCTGGACCTCCGCGGCCTCACCGCCCCGCTGCTGCCCCCCCTGCGCCCCGAGTGGGGCCTGGGATACTTCGAAGTGAAAGAGGGTGTCATCGGTACGCCAGCCGAGGTTTCACCTTATGCGGTGGATGCTTTTGGCGTCGCTAGCGATTCCACCGTGGGCGACGTGGACGACATCTTGATGTTCACGACCCGCAGCACCAGCGAACCGTTCATCGGGCGCTCGGGCACGGGTACTGCACAGTCTCCAGTGGCTGAGGTCGCTTGGTTCCTCCGTGGCACTACGCTCTATCGTCGCGTACTGTTGGTCCTGCCGAATGCGACGGTGCCGACTGCCCCTCCGTTCCCTAACCCAACTCCTCCTCCGGCAACAACGCCGTCCTTCTACAATGCCTACGATATCTCCGTCCGGCAGATCGGCGGCACTCTGGACATTGAGGATTTGGATAACGGCACCGGCGCCCAAATGGCAGCCACGCTGGTGGCCAACTCCCTAGGCGATCTCACCAAGCGGGAGAATCGCTACGCCCACGAGCCACGTCGAACGGCAACTACGGGAAGTCTGTATAACTACCCTCATGGCATTTCCGGTTGGCTGCAATTGGGTTTGCCCACACTGCGGGAATGCTCGGACAGCGCCTTTCCCTTGCCCTACTTTGCCAACGCGCAACCGACCGTGGCCGTGCTCGCGGCACCGGCCAGCAGGGATTACTGGGGCAGTCCGCATCCCTGGGCCAATGCGGATGTTCTCACGGGGACGCTCAATGCCTACAGCGGTGGGACTCGTATCGCGGAAGATGTGATTCTGACAAATGTGATTGGTTTCGACGTGAAGGTGTGGGACCCCGGCGCGCCAGTGAAGAGCATCACGTCGACGAACTCCGTCTCGGTTCCCGGCGACGCGGATTATCCTCCCGGTATTACAGGCACGATCATCGGTTACGGCGCCTATGTCAATCTAGGTTGGAATCCGGGCTATCCCGGCATCTCTGGCGCTCCGGCCTCATTGTTTTATGACGTGGGGCAGGTGTCGGGTTTGTCCAGAGTCTACGACACATGGTCCACGCACTACGAGTCGGATGGCATCGATCAGGATCAAGATGGAAGGTTTGATGAGGGCACAGATGGCGCGGATACTCAGCACACGACAGGATCTCCGCGAGTTCACCCAGCTTCCGGCGCGACTGCGACGACCGGCGGTGTCGATGATCCGACGGAGCAAGAAGCTCCGGCGCCGTATCCGTATCCTTTGCGGGGCGTGCAGGTGCGCATTCGCGTCTTCGAGCCCGACAGCCGCCAGATTCGCGAAGTGACCGTCGTGCAAGACTTCCTGCCGGAGTGAAGAGACACGCATTCCGCGGCCATGAACTGTCCTCCCGAAGTAGAGCAATCTGTCCTGCGCATCCTGAGAATGGGAATCCTTCAGGGGCGCGTTGCCGGCTGGGAAGGCGACGCGGAGCGATGCGCAATCGAGTGTGACCATCTCCATAATCTGCCCGGATTGTTGGAGAACTTTTCGATCGAGGCATTGCAGTATTATTTCCAGGTGGAACGAAGCTGCTACCTGGAGAAATGTCCGCACGGCGCCCAGGCTTTCGGCGTCGAATGGGAAAGTCTGGCTGAGTTCCTGACCATCGGCCCGTGTAATGCCAGGTCATGGCATTTCCGGTACGCCAACGGCGTTGAATCCCTAAGCCCAGGGTAAGCCAGCGGCGAAGCCGCGCAGCGCCCCCCAGGGTCTGCTACGAAATAACGTCAACCCAGAAGGGGTTGCACCCGCGGCGTGGCTGGGGTGGAACCCCTTTCAGGGTTCATGAACCGCGGATCGTGCAGACCCAGGGTGGCGCTCAACGGCTGCGCCGTTTCGCTTACCCTGGGCTTCGTTCTTCAACGCCGTTGGCGTTAAAACCGAGGAAGGCCGTTCGCCAAGTCGCCGCGAACCAAGCGGGCAGTCCCGGATCGAGTGACGAACCTTTCGGCGGCTTCGTCCCACCCAATCCGGCCGGAAGTGCGCCGAGGGGCCGGAGGAGGGCGCATTAGTCCATCGGCAAGATTTGGTTCCCCGACGCGAATACCTGCTGCGATTCAGAAGGACAGCCTACGCTTGCGGCTTAGCGGCTAGCGGCAACCGCTAAGCCGCAAGCGTAGGCCGAGCCACGCGGTTGCGTCTGAATCGCAACGAATACCTGGCGCGCCGTTGCAATCGGGCCGGGGCTTGGCACAATCGGACGCTATGCTCATTCCACAGTTCTCTCTGCGCTGGATGCTCGCGGTCATCACGCTGCTGGCCGTGGTGTCGCTGTTGGTGTCCCGCGCCGCACAAGGCAACGCCTGGGCGGTGGGCGTGTCGGCCGGCATCCTGATGCTGGCGATTGTGGCCGGCGTGCATGGCGGGCTGTTCTTCTTGATCTGGCTGGTGTCGCGCGTCTCCGTGCGACGCTCCAAGCC
>JBGTDH010000851.1:0-2326 GCA_041748435.1 Pirellulales bacterium | reverse complement strand
TTCGATGCCGAGACCGGCGAACTCGTGCGCACGTTTGCCGGCCACACGGCGCACGCGCTGGGCGTGGCTTGGAGCGGCGATGGTCGCCTGTTGGCCAGTTGCGGCGCGGATAACACGATCAAGCTCTGGGATGTAACCACCGGCTTGCCGGTGCGCACCATGAAAGGCACGACCTACAAAATCGGAGCGTACAAGCGGGAAGTGACGGGCGTAGCCTTCGTCGGAAGCAGCGAGCAGATCGTGGCCTGCTCGGGCGACGGCACGGTGCGTCTGCATCGCACCAGCAGCGAGAACGACATCGTCACGTATTCCGGCGCGCAAGGTTACCAGTACAGTATTTGCGTCACCCCCGACGGCCGTCACATCCTGGCCGGCGGCAGCGACGGCATTCTCCGCCGCTGGTCCGGCCAGACGGCCCAGGTGAAGCAAACATTTCCCTGACCTCGGACTTACTTCCGCCCCGCCACCGCCGTGCGGGGGCTTTCGTAGGTGCGCTGCGTGGAGTCGTTGGCGGCATTTTCCAAGGCGATCTGATAGAGTTCCTGGCCGCAGGGCGTGGGGTATTCGCCGGTGATGCAGGCCTGGCAGAGTTGATCGCTGTCGAAGCCGATGGCGCGGGCGATCGATTCCACCGGCAAGTAACGTAGCGAATCGGCCCCCAGCGAGGCGGCCATCTCCGCTTGGGCTTCCAGAGTCAGCTCGTTGCCTTTCATGAACCGCGGAGCGAACAGCTCGTTCACGGTTGACATGTCGATGCCATAGAAGCACGGCGCCACGATAGGCGGGCAAGCCACGCGCACGTGGATTTCCCTCGCGCGGCCGAAGTTGCGAATGCGTTCCAGCAGCACCTTCATCGTCGTGCTGCGAACGATGGAGTCTTCCACCAGCAGCACGCGCTTGCCTTCCAAGACCTCGCGCAGGGGCGTGTACTTGGCCTCGACCTTGCGTTTGCGGCTGTTCACGCCTTCGATAAACGTGCGGCCCGTGTAGCGATTGCGAATCAGACCCTCCAGGGAGGGCACGCCCAGCTTGTAGGCCATCGAGTCGGCGGCCGCCTTGCTGGTGTCCGGCACCGGCACCACAATCGTGTCGCTGTCGATCGGCACATCCTCCAGCCGCGCGAGCTCCTCCCCCAGCGCCTTGCGGGACAGATACACGCTGCGGCCGTCCATCGTGCTGGCCACGTTGGCAAAGTAAATCCACTCGAAGAAGCAGTGTGCCCGTCGCGGGCTGTTGGCGAAGTGCTGCACCTCGAAACGGCCATCCACAATGGTAATGGCCTGCCCCGGCAGGAGGCTCTTGATGCTCTCCGGCCGAAAGCCCAGGTTCAACAGCGCCACGCTTTCGCTGGCGGCGGCGAACAGCGGGTCCTCAAAGGCATAGCACAGCGGCTTGATGCCCAGCGGATCGCGGGCCACGAGCATGTCGCCCACAGCGTTGAGCAGCACCAGCGAGTACGTGCCATCGAAGTTGCGGCTCACATTCTTGAGCACCTCGATCAGCGTGGGCTGGCGATCTCCGGCCAATTCCCGCCCGATGGCGTGCAAGATGATCTCGGTATCGGTCTCGCGGGCCAGGTGGTTGTCGTTATCGGCCAGCAGCTCGTCCCGCAGCTCGGCGTAGTTGGCCAGTTGCCCATTGAAGGCGAAGCTGAACCACTTGTGCTTCTGCAAGTGATGCCGCTCGAAGGGCTGGGCGTAGCTGCGGTCTTCCTCTCCGCAGGTGGCGTAGCGCACGTGACCGATGGCGGCACTGCCGCTGTGCCGATGCATCAGGGCTTCGTACTTGCCGCGATGATTCAGGCGAAACACCTCGCTCACCACTCCGAGATCTTTGTAGGTCTCGATGAGCCGTTTGCGTTGGGGATTGAACGTGGTCATGCCGGCCGAGAGCTGCCCCCGGTTCTGAATATCCAGGAGCATCTTGGGGATCAGCCGCGAGGCATGCTCGGGGCCTTGCTCGGGCGCCAAGCGGCTCGTCTCGCGGCCGGGCAGATGGTAGACAGCGGCGATGCCGCACTCGTGATTCAACTCGCTCATGCGGTTCGTCGGCTGGTGGTTAAGCCTGTGGCCGGCAACCTGGCACATCAACGTGCCGGCTACACTGCGGCGTTTCGACTACGTCCCTCGTCGAAGCGGCACACCACCGCGGCCCGGTGTCTTCATTCTACGGGTTGGCGCGATGTTGCGGAAGCAGCAGGCGCGCCAAGTCTGATCTCGTCACGCTGCAACAGCGTAAGATCAGTCACCGTAGGGCCTTGCTGGCGGCATCCAGCGGCACGCGAACAGCAACCGGGCGGCACGCCGTTGCGCCGCGCCAGGCGCGG
>JBGTDH010000850.1:0-6485 GCA_041748435.1 Pirellulales bacterium | reverse complement strand
GGCCTCGAGATGCTTTACAAGGTGCGCATCCCCGAGCCGCAACGCAGGTACGATGAGTATCCGCACCAGTTCTCCGGCGGCATGCGGCAACGGGCGATGATTGCCATGGCTCTGTCTTGCCATCCCAAGCTGCTGATTGCCGATGAACCGACGACGGCGATCGACGTGACCATCCAGGCACAGATTCTGGATCTGCTGCGCGATCTGCAACGCGACCTGGGCATGTCGATCCTGATTATCACGCACGATCTGGGAATCATCGCCGAGCTGGCCGACGAAGTGGCCGTGATGTATGCCTCCAAGATCGTCGAGAAGGCCGCCGTGGCGGAGCTGTTTGAGCATCCGCTGCATCCGTATACGCAGGGGCTATTCCGCTCGCGCCCGCGGCGGGGCGCTTCCCGCACGGAGAAGCTTCCGACCATTCCCGGCATGGTTCCCAGCCCTCTGCACTTCCCCAGCGGCTGCAAGTTCCATCCTCGCTGCCCGCTGGTGCAAGACCGCTGCCGCATGGAGGAACCGCAGCTTCGCGAGCTGCGCCCGGATCACCTCGTGAGCTGCCACTTGGCTCAGGCGGATGGGTCGATCTAGAATAAGAGGGACAAGTTCGCTGGCGTAGGGGAAATCTCAATTCATGGAACTTATGAAACGGCATTCTCGATGGCTCTGCTTGCTGCTGTGGGCGTGCGTGTCTGTGACGTGGGGCAGCGAGTCGCTGCCATTCTGTGTGATGGGAGACGTTCCCTATGTGCCGCGCGAAGATGTGATACTGGCTCGTCAATTGGCCGAACTGCCGGCAGAGGCGGCGTTCGTGGTGCATCTGGGAGACATCAAGGCGGGAGGCTCGCCGTGCGACGAGGCCATCTTCAGCAAAGTGCACGCGTTGCTGGTTAAGTCGCCGCGGCCGCTGTTCCTTGTGCCCGGCGACAATGAATGGAACGATTGCTCGGAACCTGACAAAGCCTGGGAGTTGTGGACGCGGCACTTTCTCAAGTTCGACGAGCGCTGGCCGCATGGTTTGCGCGTAGGGCGGCAACCGGCGCGCACAGAGAACTTTGCGTTCTTGCACGCCGGGGCGCTGTTCGTGGGCGTGAACATGGTCGGCGGGAGAGTGCATGATGCGGCCGAGTGGCAAACCCGCCACGCCGCGAACCTGTCCTGGCTCAAGCAGCAGCTCGCCGCGCACGGCAGTGTGACGCATCTGGTGCTGTTCGCCCATGCCAAGCCGATTGCCGTTCACAACGATTTCTTTGCGGGGTTCGAGGAGGTAGCCAAGTCGTTCGCGAAGCCCGTGCTGTATTTGCATGGCGACGGACATCAGTGGATTTACGACCGGCCGTTTGCGGCCCAGAACATCTTGCGTGTGCAAGTCGATTCGGGCGGCCTGGCCCCGCCGCTTGCAGTCCGTTTGAGCGACGACGCCCAGACGCCCTTCCAGTTCGATCGCCGCAACGGTTTGCTGGTTACCGATGGCCCGGTCAAGAAACCCGCCGCAATTAAGAAACCCGGCGCGAAGTCGTGATCGCCAACTCTCGCCAACTCTACGTCCCCTTGCCAGCAGCAATGCGATATAATGACGTCGACGCGTTAGATTTGTCCTTACAGGAGAGTCATCGTGGAAAGGGAACTCCGGGATCGGGCAGAGTCGATTCAGAAGCGGATCGTGCAACAGCGGGACTCTATTTGACTACGCTGCTAAATCGGCCAAGGCGCAAGACATCGAAGAGCGGATGGCCACCCCCGGTTTCTGGGATAACCAGGAACGGGCGCAGGCCACAGTGGGCGAGCTCAAAGCCCTGAACGCGGTGCTGAAGCCCCTTACCGAGCTGGTCAAAGGGAGCGACGAGGTTGCCACGCTAGTGGAGATGGGCGCCGAAGACGCCAGCTTTGCGGCGGAGCTGCCGTCCGAACTGGAGCGTATGCAGCGGCTGTTGGACGATTTCGAGCTCAAGAGCCTGCTCAGCGGTCCGCACGATCCGGCCAATGCTATTGTGTCGATCAACGCCCGCGATGGCGGCACCGACGCCAACGATTGGGCCGAGATCTTGCTGCGAATGTACATTCAGTGGTCCGGCGGTCAGGGCTACAGCGTGGAGCTGATGGATCGCGTCGACGATGGCGTGGCCGGCATTCAGAGCGCGGTCGTGGCCATTCGCGGGCCGATGGCCTACGGCTATCTCAAGGGAGAGACGGGCATGCACCGGCTGGTGCGCATCAGTCCGTTTAATGCGGAAGGCAAGCGGCAGACCAGTTTCGCGGCGGTGGATGTCTCCCCGGAGATCGACGATTCAATCGTAGTGGATCTGCGGCCCGAGGACATTCGCGAGGACGTGTTCCGCGCCAGCGGGGCGGGCGGCCAGCACGTCAATAAGACCTCCAGCGCTATTCGCATGACACATCTGCCGACGAACATTGTCGTGCAATGCCAGAACGAGCGGAGCCAGCACAAGAACCGGGCCACGGCGCTGAAGATGCTTCGCAGCCGTCTGGTGCGATTGGAAGAAGAGAAGCGGGAAGCCCAGCAGGCCGCCAAGTACGAAGGTCAGGCTAAGACCGGATTTGGCTCGCAGATTCGCAGCTACTTCCAGCATCCGGACCAGCGCATCAAGGACGAACGCACCGGCTACAAGCAGACCAACTTCCAGCAAGTGGTCGATGGCCGCATCCAGGGCTTTCTGGATGCGTACCTGCGCTGGCGGGTGGGAGCGGAGGTCCCGCAAGAGTGAGCGCCCCGCTAGAGGTAACGGGGCGCATGGCACGCGTGCGATTCGAGCGCACCGCGGATCGCTACGGTCACACGATTGAAGTTTGCGCGGAGAGCGGTTTCGTTTCGCTATTCCAATCGCTGGAAGCCGCGGCCGACGATGCCTGGCCCTCTAGCCCGCCGCTGCAAGATCTGCACATCGAACACCGCGCGGGGGGCGTGCAGGTAGCGCTGTTGGTCGGTCGCGCCGGCCGCAGCCATTGGTCGTTGAGCATCCTCGTGGATCCCGCCAGCGACATCATCGAATTCGACGCCGCCTGCCGCACGAGCGACACGCCGCTGTGGCTGGGGTCGACCTATCGCCGTCTGCCACAGCCATCGGATCTCATCGAGTTTCAGCCTACCGATGGAATATTGACGTCCACGTATCGCTGGCGCTACGCCCTGACCGGGACGTCTCTCGCCGGCGTTGACCTGTCTCAATCGTAATCGTGCCGCCGCCACGCTTGCGGCTTAGCGGCTTTCATTTCCTCGCACCTTCAATAGGGCCACGGCGTGCCATCCGCGCGCTGAATCGCGGGACGCAAGAACCGCTTATACGGATACTTCTTCGCCGCCACCTCATTGATCTCCAACCCCAGGCCCGGCGCATCGCCGATGGTCACGTGGCCGTCGGCGTACTTGGGCGTGGCGCTGAACACCTCGTGGATCGGATCGGCCCAACTGTGCGCAAACTCCTGGATGCCAAAGTTGGGAATCGAAACGCTCAGGTGGCAGTTCGCCATGTGGCTGATCGGCGAAATGTTTCCCGGCCCGTGCCACGCGGTAAGAATGCCGTGCGGCTCGCACAGCGCCGCCACCTTGCGTCCCGTGGTAATGCCCCCCACGTGCGCCAGGTCGTGGCGCACATAGTCAATCAGATGGTCGTCGATCAACTCGCGTCCCTCCCAGGCGCCGGTGTACGCCTCCCCCATGGCCAGTGGCGTGCTCGTCTGCTGGCGAAGGATGCGGAACGTCTCCAGATTCTCCGGCGGCAGCGGGTCTTCGAAGTAAAACAGCTTGAACTCCTCCACGTCTTTGGCCAGCCGAATGGCCTGGCTGGCCGTGATCCGCTCGTGAACGTCGTGCAGGAACTCCACGCGATCGCCGAACGCGTTTCGCAAATGCTCGAACAAGCGGGGCAGCACGCGCACATACGGCTCCGGCTCCCAGGTTTGCCGCGGAGCACGACCCTGACGATGCGCCTCTTCATCGGCCTGCTTCTGCTCAGCCGAGGAAGGCACCGCGTAGCCCGAAGTCGCGCCCGGCGCGGCCACCTGCACCTTGATCACGCGGTAGCCCTGCTCGATCAGTTTTTGCACGCCGGCTTCCACCTCTTTGAAATCCCGCCCACCCACGCTGCGATACGTCAGCATCCGTTGGCGAGTCTTGCCTCCCAGCAACTCGTACACGGGCAAGCCGGCCACTTTGCCTTTGATGTCCCACAGGGCCATGTCGATGCCACTCACGGCCGAGAGATGCACGCTGCCGGAGCGATAGTACGGCAGATGGTACATCGTCTGCCACAGGTTCTCGGTCTGCAACGGGTCGCGGCCTAGCAATCCCGGCGTGAGGTGCTCGTCGATCATTTTGGCCACGGCCAACTCGCTGCCCGTGCAGGTGGCGTCTCCCCAGCCGTGCAGGCCGGGGTCGCTGGTGTGGATTTTCACCAGCACAAAGTTCTGGCTGGCCGACTGCGGCGGATTGGTCACCACCGTTTCCACTTTCGTGATCTTCAGATTGCGCGGCAGGCGGCTTTCCACGGCCCAGCCGCAGGCCGGCGTGGCGGCGGCAGCCAGCAGGGACGATACAAAATCTCGGCGTTGCATCGGGTGGTCTCCGGAAGATTCGACAAGGGGAATTCCCTGTTATTGCACGCCAGGCAACGCGCCGCGTCAAATTTCTTTCAGGCCATGGTGCTGAACTCAGCTCGCAGGTCCAGCGCTGTTCTATGTCGCCGATGACCAGTTGTTCTTGACTTTGCTGCCGGCCCTCTTAAAGTCAAGCACTGGTTTACTGCGGTTGAGGGGTATTCGCGGATGACGCGTCTGGCGATCTGTGTGTTTGGACTGTTCCTTGCCGTCGACCTCGGTTGTCAGCGGGGCAAGGCGTTTTACCCGGTCAAGGGCCAGGCATTCGTGGACGGCAAGCCGGCCGCAGGCGTCACGATTGTGTTTCATCCGCTGGAGAGCACCGATCCGCCCTTGCTTCCCTCCGCCATTGTCGCGTTGGCTGCACGAAGACCGTGCGCTTAAGGACGGCGCCCCGGCGGGCGAGTATCAGGTGACCTGCGTCTGGTATCCGCCCGATCTGGAGAAGCATCTATCCAACGCTACGCTTCCGGACAAACTTCATGGCCGGTATTCCGACAAAGTGAAATCGGGGATTCCTGCGGCAGACCGTTTCCATCGACACCGTCGGCAAGCTTCTCACCCCCAACGACGGCTTCAACGTCCCTCTGACGGCGTTCTAAAAGAAGAGACCCCACCAGCAGTCTTGCTTGAAGCTGGAACCGGTCGTCGTTGAAGTCAGGTTCAGAAGCTTGCCATCTCTAGCGGGTCAACGGCAAGGTGCTTGGCGAGGGAATCAATCGTCTTCTTCTGAATGCGCGCCACCTTTCCTTGCTCGATGCGAGCCACCGTCTTCGCCGACACATCCGGCTCAAAGTCTTCACGACGAAGCCCTCTCTGCTTGCGAAGCCGACGAAGCGCCGCGCCGAAGGAGCGATCCTCTTGCAATCGCTTCTTGGAAGCCGCTCGCCGATACCCAGGATCGTTCTCATCGAGGATGGCATCCACTGCCGCTTCGTAGTTGCCAAGCTTCACCGTCTGTCCGCAATCAATCACCGAGAAGGCGTTGAAGTCTGGCTCTGCCCCATCCCCCGACTTCTCAAACGCCGAGAACGGAACGGTCAGCGACTCCAGGTCGCCTCGCCAAAAAGTGATCGTTTCAGTCGCCTTGTTCACGAATCCACCGAGGAAGAGGTCGGCACGACTCTCGGCGTCCAAGGCTGCGGCAAGCTCCTTTGCGGGACAGCCGACGTTCCAAAAGAGTTGATCGAACTCATCAAAGACGAGGACACTTGGCAGCAACTCTGTGACATACAGTGTCACTACAGGACATCGTGGCTCTCAGGCTCTCTCGCCAGCCTGGGCCTGTCCCGCTAGAATACCGGCGTGAGGCTTGTATTCTTTCGAAGGAACTGTCGATGCTGAAGAAGCGACTGATGACCCCGGGCCCGACGCAGGTGCCCGAGCCCGCTCTGCTCACGCTGGCCAAGCAGGTGAGCCACCACCGCACGCCGGAGTTTGTGTCGCTGTTTGCCCAAGTGCTGGCCGGGCTGAAGCAGGTGTTCCAGACCTCCGGCGATGTGATTGTGCTCACCAGCTCCGGCACCGGCGCGATGGAAGCCGCCGTGACCAACCTGGTGCCGCGCGGCGCCAAGGCCATCGTGCTGGAGGCGGGCGTGTTTGCCCAGCGCTGGACCAACATCTGCCAGGCTTATGGCATCGAGGTGGTGCGGCATCAGGTCACCTTTGGAGAAGCGGTCGACCCGGCCGACGTGGCCCGCCTGCTCCAGCAGCATCCCGACGCTGTGGCCGTGTTCGGCACCTTGATGGAAAGCAGCACGGGCGTGGGTCACGATGTCCAAGCTATCGTCCGCGTGGTGTCGCCCACGCAAGCCCTGTTTGTAGTCGATGACATCAGCGGCGCTGGAGTGATGGAGTGCCGCACCGATGACTGG
>JBGTDH010000849.1:0-3276 GCA_041748435.1 Pirellulales bacterium | reverse complement strand
GGCATGGAATGGGTCACGCGCGGCAAGCCCAGCGTGCTGGGTGCCTGCTCCGGCGCGGTCGCCGGACTGGTGTGCATCACGCCCGCCTCCGGGTTTGTTCAGCCGATGCCGGCTATTGGCATGGGTCTGGCCGCCGGCGCCGTGTGCTACTACGCCTGCTCGAAACTCAAAGCCGCCTTCGGCTACGACGACTCCCTGGACGCATTTGGCGTGCATGGCGTGGGCGGCACGCTGGGGGCCATTCTCACGGGTGTGTTCGCCACGCGCGCCGTAGGCGATCCCGCCCTCGTACAAGGCAACCTGTTAGGCGTGCTGGAAGGGGGCGACGTATTGAGGAATCAGGTCTTGGCCGTGGTGGTGACCTGGGTGCTGGCCGCGGTGGTCACCTTTGTTCTGCTCAAGATTCTGGACGTGACGATGGGGCTGCGCGTCTCGCAGCAAGCGGAGATTCAGGGTTTGGATCTCAGCCAGCACGGCGAAGAAGGTTACATCTTCATTTGATTGACTTGCCCGGCGGGCTTAGAATCGGAAAGCACGTGGACATGGCTGCCGGACGGTCCCGCCGGCGGCTGCGTGGCGCCAAATTTAGAGAGGTCTCGCGATGAAAAAGGTGGAAGCCATCATCCGGCATTTCAAGCTGGAAGACGTGAAGAACGCGCTCACCGAGCGCGGCATCCAAGGCATGACCATCACCGAGGTCCGCGGCTTCGGCCGGCAGAAGGGACACACGGAGATGTACCGTGGCACGGAGTACGCCGTCGACTTTGTGCCCAAGGTGAAGGTGGAAGTCGTCGTGGCCGATAAGCAGGTGCAATCGGTGGTCGACACGATCTTGCGCACCGCGCAGACCGGCCAGATCGGCGACGGCAAGATCTTCGTGATCGATCTAGCCGAGAGCATTCGCATCCGCACCGGCGAAACCGGCGAAGAAGCGCTGTAACGGGCCTCCCGCGGCTCACTTGGCCAACCAATGCTCTAACGAGCGGGAATTGGCGATTGGGAACGCCGATTCCTCTAAGCCACACTCGATGGCGGCCTGCTCTACCGCTTGCTGATAGGCTTTCTCCAGCACTTGCTCCGCGTAGTTGCGCAATAATACTCCGCTCTCCAGCAATTGCAGGATCTCTCGCCGTTGCACGGCGATGGTCGACTCCCAACTGGCGGACCGCTTGCCGGGCTGATGCTCCCACTTCAACCGATGGGTCAGCAACAGCGTCAGGCGGCTCAGAACCTCGCGTTTGTCGCGGCGAGACATATCGAGTAGAAACTCCCTTAGATTGGAGAAGTCCAACTCCGCAAAGCGTTGCTGATCGATCAACGCCGCCATCTGCTCGAGCCAGGCGGTCTCGTCCTCCTCGTAGAGGTCGACCAGGCCATCGATCAGGGAGGTACTCATTCTCTAGCTCCAGGGAACCGTTACGATTTACCGCCGGCGCCCGCATACACCGCTTCCGCCGCGGCCAGGCCGGCGCCGGGCGAGAACTTGTAGCGCTGTTCGAACAGGAGTTGCTCTAAAGCGGAGAGGATGAGGTATACGTTGTTGGGCCGCGCGCCGTGCCCCATCAGGCCGATGCGCCAAGCCTTGCCCTTGAAGGCGCCCAGTCCGCCGCCGATCTCGATCCCGAATCGGTTCAGCAACGCGCTGCGCACCGTTCCGTCTTCCACACCCTCCGGCACCAGCACCGCGTTGAGCTGCGGCAACTGATGCCCCTCTTGGGCCGCGTACCGAATGCCTAGCGCCGTCAGGCCGGCCTTCAGCGCGCGATGGTTCAACAAGTGGCGGGCGAAGCATTGATCCAACCCCTCTTCCAGCACCACCCGCAGCGCTTCGTACAAGCCGTAGGTCATGTTGATCGGCGCGGTGTGATGGTAAACCCGTTCCGTGCCCCAGTACTGCGCGAGCATCGACACATCCAGATACCAGCTCTGCACCTTGCGCTTGCGGCGCAGAATTACCTCCATCGCCCGCGGATTGAACGACACCGGCGCCAAGCCCGGGGGGCAGCTCAAGCACTTCTGCGATCCGGAGTAGATCGCGTCGATTTCCCAGCGATCGACCTCCACGGGCACGCCTCCCAGGGCGGTCACGGCATCGACCAGCAGCATCGCGCCGGCATCATGCACCAGGTGCGCAATCTCCTCAATGGGCTGCCAGGCGCCGGTGGAAGTCTCGGCCATCACGATGCCCACCACCTTGGGCTTGGCCTTGGCCAGGGCGTCCTTCAGATCGGCCGGGGTAAACACCTCTCCCCACGGCCGCTCCACGCGCGTGACCTGCGCGCCGGCGCGCTCGGCCACGTCGACCATCCGCCCGCCGAAGACGCCGTTGACGCACACGATCATCGGATCGCCCGGCTCGATGAGATTCACGACCGTGCATTCCATGCCTGCGGAACCGGTGGCGCTAATCGCCATGGTCATCTGGTTCTCCGTGCGGAAGACCGCGCGCAGCATGGCCTGCATGTCGTTCATCAGCTTGAGGTAATACGGGTCCAGATGGCCCACCGTGTTGGCGGCCATCGCCCGCAGCACGCGCGGATGAATCTCACTCGGGCCGGGCCCCATCAACACGCGAACAGGAGGTTCCAAAGGGGGTGCGATCATGGGTGCGACTGATGTGTTCTGGGAGGTAACTAACGGCGGCGGCGCTTGCGGGCGCCGCCATTCACCGCGAGCTCGAACTCAAGATCCGTGACGAGCAGCAGATCGATAATGTTCAGCCTGTCATTAGGCTGACAAACAACGATCGTTCGGCCGCTCGGAACCGTGAGGACGAATTCTGGCGAAAGAACCGGAATCTCTCGGCCATCGGCTAGGTGTATGGTGAACGGTTTGAATGGCTGGGCGCGCCACGCATCCCGAAACTGATCGAGGATCATCGACCTCTCCTATCACGTGTCTCTTGGGGCAGTTTCTCGCACTAACTGGCTAATCTGTTTGAACTCGGGCGTGCCGGCGGCCTGGCACCATTCGAATAGCGCGGCTTCGGTGGTGGTGAGCGTGGCGCCGGAGGAATCCATACGGCGGAGAGCGATTTCATGGTCGAGTTGGCCGCGGGCGGCTACGGCGTCGGCAGCTACATAGACGCGAAATCCCTCGCCCAGCCGATCATGCACGGTTTGCGAGACGCAGACATGCGTTTCGATGCCGCACACGAGGATTTTCCAGATGCCTCGGTCGCGCCAGCCGGTAAAGATCGCGCCACACTCACCGGAGCTGAAGGCGGTCTTTGCTGGGATCGAAGCGAAGCGGCTGGCGAGTTCCGGCGTCGTGGGA
>JBGTDH010000848.1:0-2237 GCA_041748435.1 Pirellulales bacterium | reverse complement strand
ATTTCCGCCGCCGACGTGTACGGCCCGCCGTTCGTCGAACTGCGGGCGATCAGTTTCACGAAGCTGCACGGCCGCGGGTCGAACAGCACGTACTTCATGCCCGCGTCGCGCGCGAACTCTCCCTGTTTCACCGGCCGGCCGAAGTTGCGGCCATCGCTGCTCAGGTAAATTTCGTAGTCCTTGATCCAACCGTTGTCGACTCCGTCCTGTCGCGGCAGGTAAGACAGCCCCTCGATCGTCCGCGGCGGCACGAGTTGCAGCACAATCTCATGCGGGTGGGGCGGTTGACGACCTTGCCATTGCGTGTGCCAAAGCGTTTCAGGGTCGCCATCGACCGCCGCGACGCCCGGATTGACGGTTTCCTCGCTATCGACGCGGACAAGCTTGAGCTTCTCCGCTCCCCGCGCTGCGGAGATCAGCACGGCACATAACACCACGATTAAGCATGTACGCATCGGATGATGTTCGCCAGATGTTCGTCGAGAAGGATACCCGGTGCATTTCCTCACGGGCGCATGCCGTTGGAAAAAGGAAAACGAATCTGGGAACGGTCGACCAGTTCCTCGCTGTTCTTCTTGCGGGCGGCGGTCGGATAACGCACCCTCCACTGATCTCCCTCTTTGCCCAGCAGCAGCCCCGGACGCACGCGATCGTCCTCTGGGTTCTTCACCAGCACCGGCTGCGTGTCCGCCTCGAGAGGAAAGACCCGATTCTTGGGCGCCTCGTTGAACAGGAAGAAGCCCTTGTTGGGAACGTCTTGATGGCCCATGGCGTGCAGCTTGAATACATCCCCCTGCTCGCCCGTGACGCGGGCCAGGTGCCATTGGCCGCCCTGCGCCACGGCCACAAGTTGCTTTGAGACTTGCGTCAGACGCAGATCGCGCGGGAAGTTGTCTCCCACTTCGATCACTGGCAACTCAGACTCCTTCACGGCTTCGCCCGGCGGCGCAATCTTCTTGGCGCGCGTTCGTACATAGCTCGACAGCTCCTCCGCATCGACGCAGGCATCGCGGTTGCCATCGGCAATGCCCCACAGCGCCTCCTGTACGGCGATGTTCATCACGTTGGTTGTCGATTGCCTCGCGCGCGACGAGCAGAGCGCCATGCAATTTGCCGGCAGCGGCGTGTCTCGAGGATGGGGGCGCGCAAATCCCCCTGATTCGCAAGAGTCAATCACGAACAGCACCGGGCAGGGGAGTTGTTGAGCCAGTCCCTTGAAATCCCGACCGTGGACGGTCTGGCCATCGATGGTGTCCATGCCCCAGCCGTCCTTGGGAGTGGTCCCACCGTGCGCCGTGACGTACACGACGACAAGATCTTTCGCGCGCGCGTTCGTGGCCAGCCAGCGCATCGCTCCCATGATGGTGGCGTATCGACCTTGCCGCCCCACCACGGTCTTGGCCTGCACGCCGCGGAACACCGGTTTGGCGTGCTCCTTGAAAACCAGGGAGAACTCCTCGGCGTACTGGTTCCAATCCTCCGTGAAGCCCTGCTCTTGATTCATGGCAATCGCCACAACCCAGCAATTCCCCTCCGCGGACCAAGCGGGATTCGCCACGAGGGCCAACAGCACTCCCAACGCACACGCAGTTTTCATCACGCATCCTTCGGGCTTCACAACTTACGGGGTGGGTAATCGCTTGAGGGCGGCGGCGGCCTGACGCAAGTCACCATCAGTCTGATCGGCGCTGGCGGCTTGCAGCGCGGCTCGGGCCCCTCTAGTAGAACACACAGTACGCTACTTGGATATCTTCGCCTAAGAAAATCGCGGGCAGCCATGTAGATGCAAGTCTTGGCCTGCGGGTTGACGCGGTGTGGCATGGGATGTCTGGGATGCCGGCTAGACGATTGGTTCATGCTGGCGGTACGATTCCATGAAACACTTGCTGGGCACGGACGTAGGGGAGCGGAATGGGGCGGCGGAATGGGGCCGGCCATCGGACGTCGCCAAGAGCGCGGAGCGAGGCCTGCGTATCCTTCCCTAGACTACGCCGAACTCCTACCATTTTCATTCGATTCGTTCGGCGTTCGTTCGGTGGGGGGCCGGAGGACCGAATGATACGAATCGAGCGTCGGAGGAATGATTGTAGGAAACTCTGGCGCGACAAGTTCCTTCGAATGTGATCTGGCAGAACATCATTGGAGAACAGGACTGGAGTTACATAGACAGGATCAACAGGATTGACAGGATAAGACCGGTAAATGCCATCTGCCTTGATCCTGTTCATCCTGCGCAT
>JBGTDH010000847.1:0-2715 GCA_041748435.1 Pirellulales bacterium | reverse complement strand
GCGCCGTTGCGGCCAATGATGCCGACCACCTCGCCGCGTTTGACTTCGAACGAGACGTCCTTGAGGGCCCAGAATTCTTCGGCGGGAGGCTGCGGCGGCGCGCCGCGCCCGCTGAGCCGGCGGCCCCAGTTCTGCACGCCATGAGCCAGGGAGTCTCGCAGCGACTGGTATCGCGGGCCGCCGGCCGCTTTGCCGATGCGGTACTTCTTGCCCACGCTTTCGATTCGAATTACTGCGTCACTCAAACTGGATGTTGCTCCGTTAATGGACCGAACAATAACCCTCTCCCGCAAGGGCGAGGGTTCTTTCCGAGCCTAAATGATGTCGGCAAAGGACCGCTCGGTGCGGCGGAAGTACCAGACTCCGCTGGCAAGCAGCGAGGCTACTAAGGCGATCGATACGGTGAAGCTGACTGGCTCCAGGACAGCATCGCCGCCGAGGATCGCCCAGCGGAAGCCGTCGATCACGCCCACCATGGGGTTGAGGCTGTAGAGCAGCCGCCATTGCTCGGGCACGATGCTGCTGCTGAAACCGACCGGAGAGACGTAGAGTCCGAACTGGACCATAAAGGGCACGATATAGCGAAAGTCCCGGTACTTGACCGTTAATGCGGAGAGCCACAGGCCAGCCCCGAGCGCCGCCGCAACCGCCATGAGTGTGAACAAGGGTAGCGTAAGCACGCGCCACGTCGGGGCGTAGGCATACCAAACCATCAATCCGATCATGATTACCGCGGAGATCAGAAAGTCGACAAAGCAGACAATGACCGCGCTGGCGGGGGTGATGAGGCGCGGAAAGTAAACTTTGGAGATGAGGTTGGAATTAGCGAGGACGCTGCCGCCGCATTCGGAGAGCGCGCTGGCGAAGAACTGCCAGGGGAGCATGGCCGCGAAGACCAGAATGGGGTAGGGCGCGCCGCCATCGGCCGGGAGCTTCGCCAGCTTGCCGAAGATGATTGTGAAGACGAGCATGGTGAGCAGCGGCCGCAGTACCGCCCAGGCCACGCCGATGGTGGTCTGCTTGTAGCGAACCAGCACGTCCCGCCAAGCGAGGAAGTAAAACAATTCCCGGTAGCGCCACAGGTCGCGCCAGTATTGCCGCTCCGTGCGACCCGCCTCAATGATCAACTCTTCTTCTTGGGCGCCCCAAGCAGCAGGATGATCCGACGGCTTTTCCCCGTCGACCGCGCGGTCGACGGGAGGAATCTGTTCCGGGTTGATGTCGGGAAGGCTGATTTCAGAGGCCGGAAACGACATGAGGTTGGAAGTAGCGCTTTGCGAATCGGGCATTTACGCCACTCTGCGGGGAACGACAGATGCTCGAGCGACGATGCCCATTTGTAGCATCAACAAGGCGGTTCCGGGGATGGAAGTCAGGATTCCAGTCCCGATGAGGCCGGTGCTCCACGCGGTCAGCGTGACGCCGTGGCCGAAGAGAGCCGTCCAGTACATGGCCGGCTCGGACGAGCGATGGAGTTTCCGGTGATACAGCCAGGCGAGGAAGGCCAGCCAGAGTGCCAGCCCGATCCAGCCCATGTCGACCACGAGCCGGGCGTATTCATTCTCCACCGGGACCGGTGGCGGCGCCCGGCCGGCCAGGAAATAGGGGATGCTGGGGGCGCCAGCGCCGAGCCCGGCGCCCAGGGGATAGTCCAGCATGATGGAAACCACGCCTTCATTCATACTGCCGTGTGCCCGCCCGACGATTTTTTCCGGATCACTGAGGTCAAAGAACCGTTGCAGCCGAGGATTCGTTCCGGCTACCGTCACGGCGCCAAGCAAGACAATTGCCACCCAACTCATCAGTCGTATCGACATACCGGAGCGATACCAGCACACAAACGTCGCGACAACGAGCATGGCGGCGGGCAAGCGTGCCCCGCACATCATCACGCCCGCCAGTGCTGCAACGATGCCGGCGAGCAGCAGTAGTTTTTGCGATTGGCTCCGCTGCCGGTCGGTCAGGCCTCCGGCAAGTAGGGGCACCGTCATCACCATGGTGCCGCCGTAAGCATGGGCGCTGAGGAACGTGGCGGGGATGCGAAAGTTGCTCCCTGCCACGTCGCGAGATTTGTAGATGATCTCCGTGACCACGTTCATCGGATATAAGGCTTCCACGCCGCGAAAGTACAAATACACTCCGACGCCTAAGGCCACCAGATTGAGGGCTGCCGCGGCGTGCGCAAGGGTGCGCAAGTCGCTGAGCTTTAAGGAGGCCCCAATCAAGAGCAAGGGCACGAGCCAGGCTTCGGCCCGCAAGCCGACGAGTTGAATGAGCGGGTCGTGCATGGGGACAAGCATCAGCAGCGCCGGCCAGCCGACCAGCGCGAGCACGAAGCTGCGAAGCTGGGAAGGAATGTTCCCTCGGTTGCTCAACAGCGTATCCAGCGACGCGAGGTATAGTCCGGCAACCGCGGCATCGAACATCAGCGTGGTGAAGACGCCCAGGTAGTTCGCGCGGATGACGCCGCTGAAGTAGCCAAACATCAACAGAGCCGCACAGCCATGGCCGAGCGATCTTCTCGCGCAAAGAAATGTCGCCACAAAGGCTGAAGTGAAGAAAAGAGCGGCCATGTTCCCACCGCGAGGCGATTAGAGATGACATTCTTGCGCGACGGTGGGCCGGATGTCGAGATAGCTAAACGGGGTCAATGGCTGCGCCGTCAAATCGAGTCGCTTGATCATCCTCAACCGACGGCTTTGCGAGAAACGAGGA
>JBGTDH010000846.1:0-1928 GCA_041748435.1 Pirellulales bacterium | reverse complement strand
TCAGAAGCCGATGGCGCCAACGTGGGAGGGCTGCGTCGGCATGGTCGAGGCGTGCGAGGCCGCGGGCGTGCGACTCTTGATCCACGAAAACTGGCGCTGGCAACCGTGGTACCGCGAGGCACGCCGTCTGATCGACGCCGGTGCGCTGGGCCGCGTGTTTCAATTCAGTGCGCAATGGCGGACTGGTGACGGGCGCGGTCCGGAGCCTTACACGGTGCAGCCCTATTTCCGCCAGATGCCGCGGCTGCTGGTCTACGAAACCTTGGTCCACTTGCTGGACACTTTCCGCTTCCTGGGTGGCGAGATAGCCAGCGTTGTCTGTCAGAACCGGCGTGTGAACCCGGTCATCGCCGGCGAAGACCAATCGCTCATTCTGGTGACGTTTCAGAGCGGCGTCCCCGGTCTGATCGACGCCAATCGCATCAACGGCCCCGCGCCATTGCCCCTTGCGGTGAACAGTTTGAACGTCGAAGGGGATCTCGCCCTGCTGCGACTCTCGCCCGACGGACGCCTGTGGCTGACCGAGTTCGGCAAGCCCGAACGGGAGCATACTTTTCCAACAACCACCGCAGGCTACAAGGGCGACAGCGTCCGGGCCACGCAGGCGCACCTGATCGATTGCTTGCGGTCGGGCGAGCCCAGCGAGAGCGAAGGCCGAGATTACCTGAAGACGATCGGGGCCGTCTTCGCCTGCTACCGTTCCGCGGAAACCGGGCAGGCGGTCCCGCTGGTCTGAAGCTCGACGGTTGCAATTCTGGGTGCCGGGCGTAGCATAGAAGCATTGCATTGACTTATTGCCAGGAGAGAGCTTATGCCGTCGTTGCGCTGCTGCCTGTTGGTTGCCGGTTGCCTGGTCACGTTTTCCGCGGTGGCGCTGGCGCCCGAAGATCGCGAGACCAAGGTTCGCAACGATAAAAAGAACGTGGAGGCCGACGATGCTTGGGTCTACAACGATCTGCAGCGCGGCATCGAGGAAGCCCGCCTCGCGAACAAGCCGCTGCTGGTAGTGTTTCGCTGTATTCCCTGCGAGGCGTGCAGCGAGTTCGACGATCAGGTAGTGCGCCGCGATCCCCAAGTCCGCGATCTGATGGACCGCTTTGTCTGCGTCCGCATCGTGCAGGCCAATGGGATGGATTTGACGCAGTTCCAGTTCGATTACGATCAATCGTTCCATGCTTTCTTCATGAACGCCGACAAGACGATCTACGGCCGCTTTGGAACCCGCAGCCAGAACAAGGACGAGACGCAGGACATGACAATGGAGGGTTTTGGCCGCGCGCTCACCGCGGCGCTGGCTCTGCACAAAGAGTATCCGCGGAACAAGGCGCTGTTTGCAGGCAAGCGCGGACCAGAGTCGGCGGTGAAATCGCCCGAGGAGTTTCCCTCCCTCAAGGGCAAGTACGATTCCAAGCTCGACTACGAAGCCAACGTGGTGCGCAGTTGCATCCACTGTCATCAGGTGCGGGAAGCTCAGCGACTGGTCTACCGCTCGAAAGGCCAGCCCATTCCCGAGCAAACGCTTTATCCCTATCCGCTGCCCAGCGTGATCGGCCTCGAGATGGATGCCCGCTATCCGGCCAAGATCAAGCAAGTGGAGAACGAGGGGGGTGCGTCTGCTGCTGGCTTCCAACCTGGCGATGAGATCGTGAGCTTGAAGGGTCAGCCAATCCTCTCGATTGCCGATCTGCAATGGGTGCTCCACAACGCCGACAGCCAGGAGCAACTGCCAGCCCAGGTGCGCCGCGGTGACCGCACGCTGCCGCTGACACTCTCGTTGGAGGAGGGTTGGCGACGACGCTCGAATCTTTCCTGGCGTCCCACCACCTGGGATTTACGCCGCATGGCGCTCGGTGGAATGGTCCTCGAGGATTTGCCCGCCGGGGAGCGGCCCAGCACGCTTGCACCCGGACGGATGGCGCTGCGCGTCA